>CAJYHH010001149.1 GCA_913773825.1 Candidatus Sericytochromatia bacterium
CTAGACCCTTTCAGCTTGCGGGTTACAAAAATGGTGAGCTCAGCGGGCTTAATCAAGCTAGCGGTTTCGGGATCATCGCGCAACAGCTTAAGCGCTTTGTCAACATGGCTATAATGGCCTGCCACCAGCATATATAGACGCCGTTGACCGTTAAAGGCGAAATTGCCGTTGGCGCTTGTGACGGTTCCTTTAAAGGGGCTCATGAAACTAATGACGCCAACGGCTCCGCCCTGCTGAACAAAACCATAGAGCGCATTCAGTAAATTGTCATGGCCAGCGCTTAGGTCTGTGAGCACATAATCAAGGCTTTCAAGAGACAGTTTAAGGCCTGGTTGGTTTAAAGGTTTACGGCTAAGGCTGGGAGTCGGAAGGTCTAATGCATCATAGCGAATGCCTTGAACTGCCAGTTTGAGTTTGCTGATCGGCGCTTGATGATCTGACTGAAAGCCCGCCATCGCTGCGCTATCGAGTTGGGTCAGACGATGCGTTTTTAAAGCAGGCGGGACTTCTGAATCTGGGACATTAAAAGAAGTTGTGTTAAGCGGTGGACAAGGGGCCTGCTGGGGAGAAGAAGCGCAGGCTGTCAGGGCTCCGGCAGTCAGAACCGTGGCGGTAAGCAGTGCTGAAATCAGGTTATGAGGTCGCATATATAGCCCATCTGGTATAAAATCTGCTTCTCATTTTACCCGTTTCCGCTGGTCATGGCACAGGTGTCTGTTTGGATTCAGGCCGCACAGGAATAGTTTATTTCTGATTTAACCTGAGAATTAAGATAGGGCAGAGCTTTAAGCGCCTCAATTTGCAGCGGTTTAACTAAATAACTGTTAACAGCCGGATGTTGCCTAGCCCGCTCGATATCTTCAGGATTAATCGATGAGGACAAAATCGTGACAGGCGCCAAGCGACCCTGAATTTTAAGCCGCTGGTAATGCGTTAGAAATTCCCAACCATCCATGCCCGGCATATTTAAATCAAGCAAAATTTGATCGGGCTGGTTGTCCGATTGCTGCAGACAAGCCAGAGCTTCAATGGCAGAGTCAAAGCTCTTCACTTCCGCATCCAGCCCGGCTTTGCTAATCATCGAAGAACAGATCAAGTGATTAATCGGATCATCGTCAATTAGCCAAATCTTGGCACTCATTTTACACAACTCCTCTTTGCCCGTTCGTATATTCAGATAATCCTCGGAGCCTTAGGGCAGCCTAAAAGGATAATATTGACTGACTTTACAATCATCTAAACGAGATCCAGCATAACAAATGACATAGGTCAATCCGATAAAGCTGCTCTTTTAAATTCCCGAATTTAACAAAGTTTTATACTCTGCGTTAGACAATTTGATCTAATCGATAAAAGTACTTAGATCAACCAAGACCCTTTATTAAACCCATAAACCCATCAACTAACGGGCTCAGCGTCTAAACAGAT
>CAJYHH010001150.1 GCA_913773825.1 Candidatus Sericytochromatia bacterium
CGAGGGCCGGAATCGTGTTTTCGCCACCCGCAACCGAAAAACGCTTTTGGCCAACGTATTTTTTATGCAGAAACTGTTCAAAAACAGTGGCTTCATTCAGCTTTTTAAGAATCCGGCGCTTAGTTTCGAGCTTCAGACTAAAGTTCTGCATGTCCTGCTCGATGGTTTGTTTTAACCAGTTCAGGCGCTCAGGGTCACGGATTGAAAGATATTCAAAACCGATATTGCCGCAATAAACGCGCTTAAGTGAGCTGAGAATCTCACGCAGGCTAGCGCGACCCAAATTGAGTTCAGCACCAGCAGCAAAAGAAGTATCCAGGTCAGCATCACTCAGTCCAAAATCACTGAGTGCCAATCGGGGTTTACGATCGCGACGTGGCCGGATCGGATTGGTTGTCGAGAGCAGATGAGCGCGCCCCCGATAAGCATGAATCAGCTGGTAAACTGACAGTTCTTTTTGCAGTTGATTGGGATCACTGCCTTCAGGGCTAACAGCAACAGTGTCACTGCGGCCAAGTGCAAAACCGGCAAAAAAATGACGCCAGCTCGGATCAAGCTCCTCAGGAGCACGACGATACTGGTCATAAAGGGACTCAAGATAAGCCGGATGGGCGTTGGACAGATAGCTTTCAGATGTCATTTCAGATGTCATATGGGCATTTCTTACTAATCCTTGAATTTGCAAGTCCAGTATAGCTGAACCCACTCACATTGTGCTCTCACGCTACATGCATGAAAAGGATATAGCAGGCTGATAAATGCTTGATTCGCATCAAGTTTCAGCCCTTTGCTACTTTGTAAAATAAAGCCAAAATGCCCCCGACTTAGCTCACTCTGAACGGCAAGACCGTGAATGGCTTCCCTGGCCGTGGGTTAGGCAGCCTGATATCATGAGGTCATGTCAGAAGAGAATATCGAAGCTGAATTTCCGCTATCCGACGAAGACTTTGATGCACTTGAAAAAGCGCTGGAAGAATCCCTTTCAGATAATGGTTCAACAGCTGAGCTCCTACCGCCAATCCAGATTTACCAACAGACTCGCCGCCAGCGCCTGCGTAAGCGCCCAAAAGCCGAAAAAAAATCGGAGGACGCTTATCATCATGGCAATCTGCGTCAAAGCCTGATTGCGATTACCATGGAGCAAGCTGAAGAAAAAGGTATCTCTGAATTATCTCTGCGAAATATTGCCAAACAAGCCGGTGTCAGTGCACCAGCACTCTATCGTCACTTTGCTGATAAAGAAGCTTTATTGGCGGCTGTTGCAGAGCAGGGCTTTATGGAACTTCACGACTGGCTGGTCTTTGCAGCCCCTAAAGAAATGGCTTGTTTGGCAAGGCTCCGTCGCTTCTTTGAAGCCTATGTTGAATTTATGGGCGCCTACCCTGTGTATTTTCAACTGATGTTTGGCCCTGAATTGCAAGATCGCAGCCGCTACAGCGGCTTACTCACGGCTCACGAAAGCAGCATGTCTTTGTTAATTGCTTTGATCGTCAACGCCCGAGACCAGAACATTTTTCGCACAGATGTCAGTGCAGAAGCCCAGGTGATGGCCTGCTGGAGTGCTTTACATGGTTTTGCAGGCCTGTCCATCATGGGTATGTTTGGCCAAGAGCACAAATTGATTGAGCCTTTACTTGAAGGCCTGCTTAAAGGTCTGATGGCTCACGAAGAATCTCACTAACTCAACTGCTCTGCGTTTTTTTAAACTAGGGATTTAACCAATCAAGCAGCTCATCCCAGGATTCACTAACTGTGATCTGGCGTTCAAGAGCACGAGAGAGCGTCAACAGTTCCTGTAGGGTTGCGTTAGTCTCCCGACAGATTGCATAGCAGAACACAGCTTCTTGCAAATGCTGCTGATGGGCATGATAAAGACACGCAATGGTATGAAAAATCCGTACATTAACAGCAGTTGAAGCCAGATTAGGATGTAAAGCCTGAAAAAGCGGCCACTGTAATTGACCATCAAGCAAATCAGGAATTTTGTCTGAGTCAGAACGAGAAAGCGCCAACAAAGCCAGATTGAGGCGTAAGCCTAAACTGTCTGGATGATGATTGAGAAATTCTTCACCCAGCTGATCAGCTTGCTCAGGATGCCAGGTCAAAGTATAAGTCAGCAACATTTCTGCCAGATCTTCACTCTGATATTTTTGGTACAGGGCCTGCATTTTTTCCAAGCGCAGAGTAGATTTTTTCTGAGTGGTAATCAGATAAGCAAAAGCATGAACCAGGCGTTTTTCTTCCGTTTCCAACTCTAAAGGCAGCTTGGGTTCGACTGTCTCATTCCAGCTTACAGCCATTGGCTGCTTAGCAACTTCAAAACGCAATCCGAGCATTTCGGCATTTAGGTTGCCAAGCATATGGTTAAGATGAGTATCTGGACCACTCAGCGCTTGAGGCAAGGCCTGTAAACGAGCTTCAGGCAGACTGCTCATCAAGACTATCCCGAATCTGTTCAATAATAGCTGTTAGCACATGATAGCTATGAGCAAGTGGGCTAATATCGTGGCCTTGTTCTTCTAGAGCATCTAGTTGGTCAGCAGCCCAGTCACAGCTATCCATCAAAGATTCCAGCTCATTTTCAGTTCGCTGTAGCAATTCTGGCGTTGGCTGGGCGAGTCGCGCACTGATATTTTTGACAGTCTGCAGAAGACCCTGAATCTGGGATTGAATCTGAACCATCTTTTCAGAAGCTTCAAGCGCTTTTTGAGCCCGTTTTAACATCGCTTCCAGCGGACGAATCCGGCGACGCAGTTCAGAAGTATCAAATTCACGTTCAAGGCTCTGAATTTGTTTATCGTAAGTCTGTGCTTGGCTTTCAAGCTCGTCAGTCTGTTTTTGCAAGGCTTCAAGTGCATCGGGTTCTAGGGTTGCCAAGGGCGGAGGCATTTTCATCAACTCCCGAATTAAGCCAAACAGAGTCTGCTCAAGCTGGTCATAGAGCTGATCAGGATCTAAATCGTCTAGTTCTGGAAGTTTAAGACCTTCTTCAGGCAGAGCTTCGGGCTCTTCAGTCAGATAACTTTGCAGACGCAAAGCATCTTCATTATTGGGTTCAATCTGAAGCGCAGTCGTCAGATATTTTTTAGCAACTTCCCGTTGTTCGATCAAAAGAGACAAGTAAGCCAGACCCACATAGGGTTCAACATAACGCCGTTTTTGACGAGCAGCCTGAATAAACAGACGCATAGCCTGCTTCAAGGGGGCTTTATCAACAAAGCCTTGTGATTCAGCCTCTGCAATTAAAAAATAGGCCTGCTTGCAGAGAGATGCAGATTCATCTTGGCGATTAGCGACCAGATTGGACTGGGTACGAACAAGCTCTTTAAGGTTCATGGTGTTACCTTCTCCGGATGCGGATGGTATTTTACCACTTTCACAGATTCTGGATCAGATCTGAATGAAGTCAAAATCAATCAGACTTTAAAACAAAACAGGAGTCTTTATGAAAGACTCCTGTCAGTTAAAAAATCTAATAACCAGAAAGCTTTAGATCATGAACCAGCTGTTTGAGCGGTTTTAGCCTGAAGCTCCTGATCTGTGTAAGCCTGGCGAGCAACCATCAACTGTTCATGCAGTTCATTAAACTGATCCAGCAGTTGTTTGTACTCACGGTAAAAAATTTCAAAATCTTTTAGATTGTGATAGCGCTGTTTGATCATACTCGCCAGCACTTCATACTGCTCATCAGACTTGATGGTTCCAGCTGCTGTAAAGCACTGCATACACTCATTGGCTTTTTCATTGAGTGTATGACGGTCTTTGGCAATCTGATCCCAGGTATCAGCTACTTTTTCTTTGAGATGGTGAAGCTTTTCGCTGTGGTCCATTTCATCAAAGGTTTTGACAACCCGCTTATATTTTTCCAGATCGGCCTGCTGGGATTTAACTTCAGCAGCCAGTATATCTGGCGTCACGTAGTCCAAAGGCTCTACGTAAAAAGCCCCACAATTGTCACAGTAGCCTGAGTGACCTTCAACAGGCCCCAGATGCTGACATTCCTGACAGCGAATTTTGACCTGATCTAAAGGCACTCCTTCTGGCAGCTTCCCGCCACTGGCAGGCATTGCTGCTGAGCCAGCAGAGCGTCCTGTGCTGGCTGAGGCTGGGCGTGAAACAGGCTCTTCTTTGGCTCCGCCAAAGAGAGATGACAGCAAGCCTCCACCTTTTTTCTTTTCGACTTTGGGTCTGGCCGGCGCACGTCCGACCAGACTTTCATCGACGATTTCTAGAGGTTCGACGTACATTGCACCGCATTCAGGGCAGTATCCGTTGTTTTCTTTTGCGACAAAAGCGCATTCTTTACAGCGTACAGCGGGCATGATGGTCAGATTTTCTCCTCTGATTTATCGGGTTTATCATCAGATGAATGATCATCACCTGTTTTAACAGCGGTAGTTTGAACTGAACTCTGAGAAGCAACCGTAACGGGTGCACCTTCAACAGCAGCATCAGAATCTGGAGGACTGATCACAATCTGAGATTGCCATTTAGCATAGGTCCGCTCTGGTTTAGACGGCGGATCTTTGCCTTCAAGCTGTTTAATCAGATCGTTGATCTGATCAGTATCCAGCGTTTCTTTTTC
The DNA here is from genome assembly GCA_913773825.1 of Candidatus Sericytochromatia bacterium. GTDB lineage: Bacteria > Cyanobacteriota > Sericytochromatia > UBA7694 > UBA7694 > CAJYHH01. The sequence goes on from CAJYHH010001150.1 coordinate 4,586, forward strand.
GATTAAGACTTTTGAAATCTCATGCAGAGAATTTAAATGCTCTGTCAGCAATTCTTTGGCGCGCTGATAGTTTTCATCCAGGATGCGCTGGATTTCCAAGTCAACATCACGAGCTACTTCATCGCTATAATTACGGATTTCACCATAATCACGCCCCATAAAGACATGCTCATTCTTTTTACCAACAGTACGTGGACCGATCTTGTCGCTCATCCCGTACTGGGTCACCATTTTGCGAGCCAGTTCTGTGGCCCGCTCAATGTCATTAGAAGCACCTGTTGTCATCTCATCGAAGATCAACTCTTCAGCAAGGCGACCACCCAGCAGCATCGCAATCTGATCATTCAGATAAGCACGAGAAGCTGACACACGGTTTTCGGGCAGAGACATTGTCAGACCCAGGGCCATCCCACGTGGAATAATCGTGACTTTATGAATGGGGTCACAGTTTTCCATAAACACACCCACAAGGGTATGACCCATTTCGTGATAAGCCGTAATCCGCTTTTCGTCTTCAGTAATCAGCTTACTTTTTTTCTCGGGGCCAGCGATCACGCGATCGAGGGCTTCTTCGAGATGTTTCATGCCAATTTCTTTCTGGTTTTCACGTGCAGCCAGCAGAGCTGCTTCGTTAGCCAGATTCGCTAAGTCTGCACCTGTAAAGCCAGGGGTCCGTTTGGCTAAGGTTTCAACTTTAACGTTTTTGGACAGTGGCTTGTTTTTGGCATGAACCTGAAGAATTTTTTCACGGCCTTCAACGTCGGGGCGGTCGACAATAACCTGACGGTCAAAGCGGCCTGGACGCAGCAGAGCAGCGTCCAGAATATCAGGGCGGTTTGTTGCAGCAATCACAATCGTTGAGTGATTGTCTTCAAAACCATCCATTTCAATCAGTAACTGGTTAAGGGTTTGTTCACGCTCATCATGACCACCACCCATACCAGCACCACGTTGACGGCCAACAGCGTCAATTTCGTCGATAAAGATCAAACAGGGGGCATGTTTTTTAGCCTGGTCAAATAAGTCGCGGACGCGAGAAGCACCCACACCGACAAACATTTCAACAAATTCAGAACCACTGATGCTAAAGAAAGGCACAGAGGCTTCGCCAGCAACCGCTTTGGCAATCAGGGTTTTACCTGTACCAGGAGGGCCAACCAGCAAAACGCCTTTAGGAATTTTGGCGCCAAGTGCCTGATATTTATCAGGAGATTTTAGGAAATCAACAATTTCTTCGAGTTCCTGTTTAGCTTCATCAGCACCTGCAACATCGTCAAAGGTTACTTTAGGCTTATTTTCAACAAGCATTTTTGCTTTGCTTTTGCCAAAAGCGAGAGCTTGGCTACTGCCGCTTTGAGCCTGACGAATTACAAAGATCCAGAGAATAACAATAATCAGCAAAGGAATCAGAATCGGTGAGAAGAGAGTAAACCACCAGTTCGTTTCACCGGATTCGACCTTGATATTGACGTTCTGGCGCTTCAGGGCCGGATAGAGCTCGGGGTCGTTTTCAGGGATATTTACCTTCAGGCGCGTATTGTCGCGCTGATTGGCCACCAGATAGGTTTCCTTGATCTGGACTTCCTCAATCTGCTTGGCTTCGACGCGCTGCAGAAATTCTGTGTAGCTGATGTCTTTTTCCTTATAATTCTGCCGGTAAAGAGAGCTCACGAAGATAATCCCCAGCAGAATCAGCAGGATGTAGATCCCAACTGTTCTTGTGTTTTTGTTCAAGCGCCTTACCTCTTTAAAATCACCTTGGGCTGCAAAAGCCGATTCATGTATGCTGAAAGAGCTTGACCCACTGAACAAGCATTCTGGGGTCAACAGCCCTGGCAAGTCTCAATATCGCGGTTTGCAGACTGTTTGTAGACAGCTCGCAGAAAATGCGACGATATTGTAACAATTGCCGAAAGCATTTATTCATTTCTATGATACAAGAGAAAAGTGGACAAATCGAGTAGATGCAGACCTCTCCAAACCGGATCGAAACTGTGACTCAGCCCCTTCCCCTTACCGAACAGCGGAACCCTCGCAGTCAGGGTCTTGACCAGCTTTCTGTTGAACAAATCGTGGATTTGATGCATAACGAAGATTACGAAATGCTCAAAGCCATTGATCTGGCGCGGCCGGCCATCGCCGCAACGGTTAAACGTGTTGTGAACTCATTTGAGCAAGATGGCAGACTGTTTTATATCGGAGCAGGAACCAGCGGCAGATTGGGTGTTCTTGATGCCAGTGAATGTCCACCAACCTTTCGTGCTAATCCAGAAATGGTTCAGGGCCTGATTGCTGGCGGTAGCAAAGCCCTGCAACAAGCCGTTGAAGGTGCTGAAGATTCAGAAGAAGCTGGTGTGAGTGATCTTCAAGCCCGCCAATTGACATCAAAAGATGTTGTAGTGGGAATTGCCGCTAGTGGACATACGCCTTATGTTCGAGCTGGACTCCGTTATGCAAAATCGATTGGTGCCCAGACAGCTTTAATTTCCTGTAATCTCATTCCGACTGATGATCCAGCCGTAGATGAATATATTCTGATTCCGGTAGGGCCGGAAATTGTCAGTGGATCAACCCGTTTAAAAGCAGGTACGGCAACTAAACTCGCCCTCAATATGATTTCAACCATTAGTATGGTTCAGCTTGGCAAAGTTTATGACAATCTAATGGTTGACCTGCAGATTTCAAATTCCAAGCTGCTAAAGCGAGCTCAAAGAATTGTTATTCAGCTGACAGGTCTTCAAGCAGAAGCAGCGGCTCAGTTATTAACAGAGGCCCAGGGAGAAGTTAAAACAGCTCTGATGATGCATAAAGCTCAAGTGGATTATCCAGAAGCAAAAAGTCGACTAAACGCCGCTAAAGGCCATCTCCGCATTGCGCTTGGCGAAACCGGTGGAACGAGTGATTTTAACAAAAGCGGACAAATCTAATGGACGCAGGTCTTAAAAACAGTAGTTGGGGCTTAGTATTAGATCTAGGTGATGAGGTACCAGATTCAACGCTAAAAGCGCTTTATAGCTCAATTTGGGATACAGATGATGCATGTGGCCCACACTTTAAAATGGGAGAATGGCGCGGCTTGCCACGTGCAGCGGAAGGTGAATTGCTTGATGGAAAGTGTTACACCAAGTTTGAAATGGATGAACTCGGCTATCCACCCAATTGGCAGGTTCCCTTGAGTTTTAGTCTCAGCCTCTTTGGCTTTGCTGAGAACCTGCCACACAATCAACAGCTAGCTCATTTTTTGCTTGAAAAAGCAAAGGATTTTTCACAAGCACATGCTTTTAGAATGGGTATCATTGGGGAGCTGAGCTGTTATTACATCAATGCGGATCTTTTTAGTGAAGACTGGCTTGATTTACATCAAGACTCTGTTTTAGCTTTAATGCTCGACAAACGTCATCCATTTGCCCAAAGTCACCCTGGCCAGGATTTTAGTCAGGGGCTCATGTTGTACAGGCAATCAGAGCTTAAAAAATTCTGGACACCTGATGACTTAAAAACACGCTACCTACGCTTTAAGCAGCGTATTGCACGCGATCTTCATGCTCCTCGTCTCGGCCTGGAGTGGGAGCGCCCAAACGATAATTAGCTTGATGTTAAGGCATTAAAATCCTCTGAACGCCTAAGGTACAGCTAAAAGCAACTCTGCCATTAGGCTTTTAGATCAATTACTAAGCCTAACATTTCATCCTGAGTACGTAGGACTTTGACCTGTGCTTCAGTACTACGTCGAACATTTAGCTGTTCAACGCGCTCAGCAGCGAGATCCACTTCTTGTAGAAGAGGGCTAGCTTGATCTATAACCCGTTCATTACGCAAAGCCGTTTGAGATTGAATACTTGATTGGACATAGCTGTCAGAGCGGTTATCAGCAGACCGAGCAACACGTTCAGCGCTACGCGCAAAGCGCTCAAAGTTGCGATTGATAGCTTGTAAAGAAACCGAATAGTTGTCCATGCCCTGATTCTATCACATCAATTGCCAATAAGGGCTGAACGCGTTATCCTGGGCTAAATAACCCCCATTTAGAGCGATACCTGATAGTTTGCTTAAAATTTTGACAGGGAGAGTTGGGGACTCTAGCAAAATAAATAAGCTGGCTTTATAATTAATATATGTATATATGTTCACCCAATGATTTAAGAGGAAAATAGAAGTTTTATGCCAGCACGTCTACTTGTTACCAAAGAATTATCTAAATTTCTCGGCGTTTTGTCACATCCCCATCGTATTCGGATTGTTGAAGAGTTACGCAACGAAGAGCGTGATGTAAATTTTCTGGAAAGTGTGCTTGGCATCAGTCACGCTCGCGTCTCTCAGCATCTTGCCTTAATGCGTTCCCATCGCTTGGTTACAGAACGTCGCCAGGGCCGTCGCGTTTTTTATCGTCTTTTTCAGCCCGAACTGGCAGGCTGGTTGGTGGATGGCCTGAAATTTATTGAACGCGACATTGAAGCCGCTCAAGGCATTCGCGAAGCAGTAGATCAGGTTAAAGCCATCTGGGCAGAAGAAAACAAGTCTGCTGGCACTGTCTAAACGTGAACATGTCGTTACGAGGCATCTGCCTCGGTCTGCTGCTGGCTTTATCGCTAACAGCCTGTAAAAATCAGCGTATATCAGAAGAAGAGCTCGGGCCCGTGCGTGTGCTCGAGCGCCTTCCCAGTGGCATTAGCTGCGAAAAAATTGAACATGTGCGTTTGCGTGATGGCACAGGCTGTGGCTATATGGGCGGTAGTCGTCAGGCACAACGCGATACGCTGTTTTATAATCTTCGTCAGCAGGCCCGTAAACGTCAGGCCAATGTTGTGATTCTTGACGGAGAGCCTCAGTTTGACAGCTGGGAAGGCTGCCCATCAAACGGTTTAGTCGCAGAGGCAAATCTTTACCGCTGCGACTTTAACGTTTCACCCTAATTATTTAGCACCCATATTCAGCACCCGAAGTAGCATTTAAAAGCTTTTTGCTTTAAGCCTCGACGGGTGTTTTTTCACGTCTGCGTGCGTCAAGGTGCACCATCAGCACAGAAATATCGGCTGGTGTTACCCCGCCAACGCGTGCAGCCTGTCCCAAAGAGGCAGGTAAGACTTTGGACAACTTATCCTGAGACTCACGTGATAGCGCTTTAACCGCGTAATAATCAAACTCAGCAGGTATCGCCAGATCTTCCATACGGCGTGTACGAGCCAGTTGAGACTGCTGACGTTTGATATAGCCTTCGTACTTAATCTGAATCTGAACTTGCTCAGCAGCTTCAGTTTCTAGCTTCTGCTCAGGCGGAAAATGCTCCGCAACAAGTTCATAGCTAATTTCAGGTCGACGCAGCAACTCATGCAGAGTCAGGCTGCCATCAGGGAAACTTTGCCCCGTTGGAGTGCTGAGTTTATCGTTAAGTTCACTGGCTTTGACACGTGTATTTTGCAGACGAGCCAGCTCACGTGAAATGTCTTCCTGTTTTTGGATAAAACGCTGATAACGTGATTCAGTCGCCAGACCTAGGCGATAACCCAATTCGGTCAAACGCAAATCAGCATTGTCATGGCGCAGCATCAGGCGATATTCAGAACGTGAGGTTAACATACGATAAGGATCATCAATTTCTTTGGTAACGAGATCATCAACTAAGGTACCGATATAAGACTCAGCGCGTGAGAACACCACCGGATCCAGCTCTTGAGCTCGCCGGGCCGCGTTGATCCCAGCAACAATCCCTTGAGCAGCAGCCTCTTCATAACCACTGGTGCCGTTGATCTGACCAGCAGTAAACAGACCTTTCAGCTGTTTGGTTTCTAACCAGGGGTGAAGCTGAGTAGCGGGAATGGCATCATATTCAACCGCATAAGCAGGGCGAATAATTTCAACATTTTCAAGCCCTTTCATGGTGCGCAGCATCGCCAACTGAACAGGCTCAGGCAGACAGGTTGACATGCCCTGAACATAGATTTCATTGCTATCAGCACCTTCTGGCTCAAGAAAAACCTGATGACTTTCGCGGTCAGCAAAGCGCACAACTTTATCTTCAATTGAAGGGCAATAACGTGGGCCAACGCCGTCAATCAAACCGCTATACATCGGCGAAAGATGAATATTGTCGTTAATGACTTTATGAGTCTGTAAATTCGTCCCTGTAATCCAGCAAACATGTTGAGGCAGAATATTGGCTGGCGGCTCAAAGCTGAAAAAGCGCAGGGGCTCATCACCAGGCTGTTCTTCAAGAATTGAAAAGTTAATGGAACGCCGGTCAATACGAGGAGAAGTCCCCGTTTTAAGCCGATGAGTACGAATACCAAGTTCGCGCAGATTCATTGAGAGATTTTCAGCTGAAAATTCTCCAGATCGACCAGCAGCAAAAGCTGTGCGGCCCACAAAAATCTTACCCTGTAAAAAAGTGCCTGTTGTCAGAACCAAAGACCGAGAGCGGTATTCCATGCCAAAGTTAGTAACTACACCTACAATCTGGCGATCTTCGATTAGAATCTGCTCAACCATGGCTTGTTTAATTTTGAGGTTAGGTTGATTTTCAAGTACCTGACGCATCACGCGACTATAGAGTTTTTTATCGCTCTGAGCGCGCAGAGCCTGAACAGCAGGACCTTTCGACTGATTGAGCATCCGAATCTGAAGATAACTCTGATCGGTGATTTTAGCCATTTCACCACCCAGAGCATCAACCTCGCGTACTAAGGTCCCTTTAGCTAAACCACCAATTGCGGGATTACAGGGCATCCAAGCCATGGTATCGAGATTGATCGTCAGCAACAGCGTACGACATCCCATACGGGCAGAGGCCAATGCTGCCTCACAGCCGGCATGTCCGGCACCAACGACAATAACGTCAAATGTTTCTTCAGACTGGAAGGAAAACTGTGTCATGATGAGGTCCTAAACAAAAAATGCAAAAACGACCGGAAAACTCCCGGTCGTTTTATCTTAGCGCAAGCAGCTGAGATTTAAAAAGAGCTTTAAGGCAGTACGCCTTCGACAACAGGAGGTTGAATAGAACCAGATGCAGGCTCTGGCAGTGCTTTACGCATCAGAGGTTCATCAATAACTGCACTTTCACTGTTATAGACCTCTTTGGCGCGCTGCAAACCTGTTTGTAGAGACAGAGCGATGTTCTGGACTTTGTTTTTAAAGCGTCCAAAGCCTGTTCTGGCCTGTTCCGCCTTTTCACCAAGATTCTGATAGGTTTCACCTGCCTCATCCATCGCCAGATTAGATTTACGCAGAATTTCATTCACTTCGTGAATCGTTGGCTTCACTTCTTCTGTTAACTCATGTACCGTTTTGAGAATGCCGCGTACATCCAGAATCGTTAAAACCAGTTGCCAGCAAACAACAATGGTTGAGAAGAGAAAAATACCTATCAGGATGCCGAAGAGAATCCAGTTACTATCCATGACTGCTGGCCTCCCGAGCAGCTTCAACTGTTTCAAGCTTGTTGAGTTGCTGATGTTTGGCTCGGGCGGCTTGTCGACCAGCTTCAAATGCTTGTTTGAGCAAAGCCAATTTAGCGTTAATCAGGGTACCCAAATCACCAGCACTCGCTTTAATCTGGGTTGAGCCTTCATCAGCGACTTTACCAGCTTGTCCATGAGTTTTATTTACTTTGGATTTTAATTCACCAAGCAGTTCAGAGCCTGGCTTAGGGGCCAGCAGCAGACCAGCAGCCGCACCTGCGGCAGCGCCCAACAGCAGGCCCATCACAAAAGATCTGCCCGAACAGCGGCGGGGGGATTTAAGGGATTCGTTGCTCATGTGCGGCCTCGTCTCTGTCTTTAATGTGATGGGTTCGGACCAGGGTTTCAGCCTGGGCAAAAATGGTATCGATGCTCTTTTTGACGGCCAGCTTGATCCAGATCGGATGTTTGCGCAGACGCAGCATCGCCGAAGTTACTAGGCGGGTTTCAAGCAGGGCCAAAAATAGGCCTTGAATCAGATTTAACATCTGCTCAAGCTGATCAAGCCCGCGGTCGAATTGGCGATTAACCAATACCAATTGCGCTCTGACATCAACCACCTGTGCGTGAACCTGTGCTGCTTCGCTCAGCAACTGGGCGCGCTGAGGATGAATCACGTTATAGCGAACCCAAAAGAGCACGCCCGCCAGCAACAAACTTAGTCCGACATAGACATACACACCGATGGCCAATGGATGGCCCCAGCTAATCGTCTCTGTCATAAAACCCATATATGTTATTACTACACGTCTTATAAAGCTTTGAATCCCTCTCATGATAACACAGTGCTTCAAGAGTCAGGCCGGCAGTCAAATGCTCATTTGCTGAGTTTAATAAATCTTTGATGAAGGGTCAGAATCAATCTCCGTGTTAGAATATCAGCTAATGCAAACCATACGTGCCATGCTGATTTACAACCCCACTGCAGGCCAGTTTTGGAGCCCCTTTCGGGCTGAAACAGTTAAGTCTTATTTGGCCAAACATGAATGGCAGGTGGAACTAGCTCCAACTCAATTTGCAGGTCATGGTATTGAACTGGCCCGCCAGGCTGTCGCAGAACGTTTTGATGTAGTGATTGCTGCAGGTGGTGACGGGACCTTAAATGAGGTTTCACAGGCCCTGGCTTATACACCCGTCAAACTGGGCATTTTACCTGTTGGCACAACAAATGTCCTGGCGCGAGAGTTTAAAATTCCTTTAGGGTTTGAGGAAGCACTAGAGTATCTCCCGATTGCTGAAACTACCACTGTTGATCTTGGCAAAGTCGACAATCGCTATTTTTTGCTCATGGCTGGAATTGGGTTTGACGCTGAAGTTGTCAGGGATATTAATCCCCAACTTAAACACGTTACAGGCAAAACAGCCGTTGTCACTTCTGGTGTTATGAATATTTTTAACCATCAGCCATTTCAGGTCAAACTCAGCTTGATTGATGCACATGGCCAAAGTATTCAGATACAGCGCACGGTATGGATGATGGCTTATTAGAGCTTCATCTGTTTAAAAGCAAACGTTTTCAAGATACCCTAGGCTCATTGATGTCACTAGCTTTAAGACGTCATAAAGAATGGGCAGACTTCGAACATTATTCAATTCGTGCTGTACAGATTTTTGGCAAAAAAGCGGCTCCTATTCAGATTGATGGCGATACAATCGGAACGACACCTGTACGAATAGCAGTTGCCACAGCAGCCTTAAGAGTACTCAGGCCTAAGCAGTTACGCCTCTAAATAGAACAAAAAAGCTTGGAACTTGTTTCTGATGTTTTCGTCGCGACACTGATTTGTTTAAAGTGTCTTGAAAACGTCAAAAACTGAATAGGTGGGCTTGATTCCAGGCTTATTTATCCGCTTTAATCAGATCAGGAACGTCAGTTCAATGTGAAGTAGGGTAAATAAGCAAGATGAAAGTCATTGTTCTTTCACGCGACTATATTCCGCTGATGTACTGTGATCTGCGTCGTGCCGTGACGCTAGTGTATTTGAAAAAGGCTGAAATTGTTAAAGAAAGCGGCAACTTTCTGAGATCAGTTTCAGATCGATTTCCAGTTCCTAAAGTGATTCGTTTACTCAGCAAACTGGTTCGCCAAGTGAGCCCAAGAGTAACTTATACCCGCAAAAACATCCATATACGGGATAACTACACCTGTCAGTACTGTGGCTCAACCAGTACGCTAACGTTGGATCATGTCATGCCCGTTTCCCGTGGTGGTAAATCCTCATGGGAAAACGTTGTCACAGCCTGCTATCCTTGTAATTCTCGTAAAGGCAGTAAAACTCCAGAAGAAGCCGGTATGAAGCTGGCTATGGTACCTAAAAAGCCTTCTATTCTGATGCAAATCGACTGGAATGATCTTTTTAGTGGGGAATTCTCAGAGCCAGATTCCGCTTAAGCAGGCAAAAGCCGGCTCTAGCAAAGCCAGAAAGGGCGCAAGCAAATGCTTCCGCCCTTTCTATTTTGCCTTCTTCCTTTTCTCGAGAGCAGACCTGCTAGAATGCAGAATCAAGATTCATACTAGAGGAGCCAGTTATGGCCAAAAATAAATCATCTAAACACCCTGCTCTGCAAATTTTGCAGCAAAAACTCGAAGATCAGGACTTTGACGCAACTTTTATTCCGGCTCATTCAGAAGAAGAGCTGGGGTTTGACTCTCTACTGATCATTTTGGACGAAGAACCCGGCGAAGATGATATGCGTTATGGTCTACAAGCGTTTTTTGTCGAAGACATGATGCGCGCAGAAGATCCTGATCTACCTGATGATGAAAACCCAGATTTTTCTACGCTACAGTTTCTGCTTGAGCTGCCTGTCGACTGGAGCGAACTAAGCGGTGAGCGTCTGACAGAAGCTTATCGACTGCTAGGAGCCTGCAGCCAGAAAATTCCGATTGGATATTTTAGCCTCGAAGCAGGAGAAGTTTTCTATACAACCTCAATACTGTCAGAAGATCAACGAGTTCCTACTAAAGTGTTGATTTCAGCTGTCGACATGATGAGCTTTTTCATCAACCGCATGACACCAGTCTTTGAAGAATTTTCCGCTAAAAATCTTAGCCTTGATGCAGCCCTTGAGTTGCTTGATCAGCGTATTTTGGCTGACTGAGCTTTTAGCTTCTGACACGCCCGTTCATAAAGAATCTGTAGTTCTTTAAAGCGCTCCGGATCACCACCGTGATCCGGATGCGCATCCCGAGCAAGTTCTCGATACCGCAATTTTAGTGCTTTTAAACAGCTCAAATCATCCCGCACAAAACCTACCGCCAGGTAATCTTCTTCCTGTTCGCGACGCTGCATAATTAAAGTAGCTGCAATTTTCTTACGCACTTCGTCTGGCAATTTTACACGCTGAATCTGGCGATAAAGCTGTTGTTTAGTCTCATGGCCGAGCTCAAGCTCGTTGGCATCTGGAAAACGCTCTTTCAGTTCCGTTATCAATATCTTAGACTCAGTTTCCAGAACACCTTGTAATTCAGGGTGGAGTTCTTGCCAATTTTCTTGCCTAGGCCAATAAGCCCAAAACCAGCGCCCCAGCCCTAAATCGTGAATCAGAAAAACAGCCGTTGAAGGTTCTGGACTGTCTAAACTAGTCGAATTTAAATCCGGCGTCAGCACTGAACTTGCGCTCCCAGGTACTATTGGCCTGGCCGCCATATTCGTATTGCTGACTGGCCCCAAGCCAAATATTCTTTTTATCAGTCAGATAATAACGCGCTCCCACTTTAATCCCAACATCGGTATTTGAGACAGCTAAGCCATTTTGTAAGGGATTAAATGCATTGGCTGAAACATTGGCTTCAAGCCGATCCAGAAAACCGACTGTTTCGCTTGTAATACCTGTTGCCTTTACTATGGGCGCTTTCATAAAGCCAAGAGTCTGTTTGCTTTCAATCACAGCTTCAACGCCAAACTCGTTTTTCCAAGTAGCGCTTGTAGGCTCATGAGTCTGCTGAAAGCCAGCTCCCACTTTAAAAGATGTTTCGCTGTGATCATTTGGCTTATAAGTAACTTTTGCGCCGCTAGTTTCGCGTAATTTACGGCCGTCAATTTCTGTTAGTGGCCCTTTTGTATAAAAAGTCGCATAGGGTACTTCAATCTTAAAAGAGCCCTTTTGATCGATCGTATAGGCAGCTTCAGAAGTAAATTCCAGATTATTGCGGCTAACAGCGCGTTCTGCTTCGCCCTTAACAAAAGTATTACCGTACTCAACTAATAAGCGATTTTTCCAGGCCGTTTTACCTTGCTGATAATTCACATCAGCCTGAAACGAGCCTTCAATACGTGTAGCAGTCTTTTCAGCTCCATATTGGCCTGTCCAGCCACTGCTAACAGACGTATGGTTAAAATTGCCTTGTACTATATACGTTTTAGACCAAGGACTTTTAGGTTCTTCTTTTTTCGCTTCGGGTTTTAGTTCAGATTTAGAGCCAATTTGGGCTTCAGGTTGAGTCTGAGATGGAGTGACAGGTGACGTAGAAGCAGATTCTTGATGCTGAGCAATAAAACCAATCACAGCAGGAATAACTGACTTGTCGATCTGATTGCGAGTAAGAGAGTCGATTAAAGGCTCGAGCTCCTGAGCTTCGACTTTACCATCGCTTTCAATTGTCTGTTTCAGATTGTCGAACTCGGCGCGGTCCAGACGTTGATCGTTTTGCAGGGCTTGCTGCAACATCTGGCGGACTGGCGAAGTTTCCACGTCGTTCTCCTTGGTCAATGAGGCTTTCTGTATTATAGAATAGTTGGACTGCAAAAATTCGTGGCCAGGAGTAAGAATGCCAGATAGCTCCCCATACATTCACTTTCATCGTTATAGTATTGGCCAAGAAGAAAAAGATGCTCTCATAGCAGCCCTTGATTCAGGCTGGATTACAAAAGGTCCCCAGGTTGCGCGTTTTGAATCAGACTTTTGTGCCTATACGGGTTCTCAGCAAGCTCTGGCTTTAAACTCATGTACAGCAGCCCTTCACCTGGCTTTACTTGGATTTGATATCGGACCAGGTGATGAAGTGATCACAACACCCTTGACCTTTGTTGCAACCGTCAATATGATTGTCATGACAGGCGCAACGCCTGTTCTTGCTGATATTGATCCTGAAACCCTCAATATTGACGTCAAGTCGATTGAAGCCAAGATTACCCCTCGAACACGCGCAATTATTCCCGTTCATCTGGCCGGTCAGCCCTGTGATTTACAGCCGATGCTTGAGTTGGCGGCATCCCATAATATTCGCATCATTGATGACGCAGCCCACGCCATTGGTTCAAGTTACCACGGTAAAAAAATCGGTTCTTGGTGTGACGCCACAGCTTTTAGTTTTTATGCCACTAAAAACATCACAACTGGTGAAGGTGGCATGCTGAGCTCAACTCACGCTGAACTGATGGATAAAGCACGGCCATTATCTCTTCATGGTCTCAGCAAAGACGCCTGGAAGCGTTATTCCGCAGAAGGTTTTCAGCATTATCTTGTTGATGCTCCAGGTTTTAAGTACAACATGAATGACTTACAGGCTGCCTTAGGCATCGAGCAACTCAAAAAATGTGATGTTCTGACGCAGCGCCGCCGTGAAAAAGTTGAGTATTACCAGCAAGGGCTGAAAAACTTGCCCTTAGCTTTTCAGCGGGAGATTCCAGATATAGAAAACAGCTATCATCTGATGCCCGTCATACTTAAAACAGCAGAGCTGAATATCAGTCGCGATCAGGTTCTTGAACAACTACACGCAGCTGGGATTGGCTGTGCTGTGCATTTTATTCCTGTCCACTTTCATCCCTATTATCACCGTACTCTGAAACTAAGTGACGAAGAGCTTCCTAATGCAAATCGCATTGGTCGTCAACTGTTGTCTCTGCCTCTCTATCCAGATCTCAGCCAACAGGATCAAGAGCGAGTGATTGAGACCTTAAGTCAAATTCTGAAACAGCATCAACGATGAATCGCAAACACCTGCTCACCTCGCTCTTACTGAGTACGCAGCTCATACCGTTTACACTTCCTACTTGGGCCCAGAATCAGCAAGACGCCTTGATTACAGGTACACGTGCAGGTAAACAAATGGGTGATGCCGCTTTTTTGTTACGTCTGGTTGCCACACCAAGCGCACCTTTACGTATTGCTTTGCTACCCCCTCAGTCACTTAAACCTAAAGGCTCAGACTCGACTATTCCCGCAGGCTTAAGAGAGTCACTGCTTAATGAACTAAGCCGCTTATACCCAGAATGGAATTGGCAAAATGCTGAATTGGGTGCTCTAAACTCAGCATCTCCTGTGCCTGATTCCACACCTGTTCCAATGCCTTCAAGCTCCACCGTATCAGAAAGCGTTCAATCTAATCGAACAACTCAACAGTCTCAGCCTAGCCCATCTCCTCGTCAACCCATACTTGATTCAGAAAGCATGGGTACTCAATCAGGGTTAGTTCACAATCTTGAAGTCATTCAGTTAGCTGATCAAATAGGAGTTGATTTGGCCCTAAGCCTGAGAATTCAACCTGTCTCACAAGGCGTTTGGGTATTGGCAACCCTCTATTCTGGCGCTGATGGCAGCGTTTTAATGAACCGTAAGCTTAACTTAGCTCGTTTAGAAGCCAATGAGCTTGCAGCAGCTCTTCATAAAGAGCTTTCAGAACTCACTCAGACTCCACCAGTTAACGATATTGAAGCGACTGGGAGTGAGCTACATCTTCGCAGCACTCCCGACCAACTACACGCCTATCTAGATGATGTTCCAGTAGGGCTAACGCCACTGATTTTGAGAGGATTGCCCCCAGGCGAACACCAACTTCGTCTTTTTGAAATTGAGCCCTATCAAGTTGAGCGTATTCGTATTGTATCTGAGCCACCTGGTGTGATGGTCAAGGTCAATCAACGCGAACTAGGTCGTACACCTGTCGATTTTCCAGCTGAGCTGATGGTTCCGGGGCGCTTCGAAGTTGAACTTCAAACTGAGGGTCGTGATCGTTACGAAGCAGAGATTCAGGTTCAAACGAATCCAGCTAATATTCCTGTCCGACTTGATAATTTACCTGTCCAGCGTACGCCTGTAACCTTTCAGGAGCTTGCTAACCGCAGTTATGTCTTGCATTTATTGCCGCAGCGGGCTGTGGATATGCTGCTCCCGTTCAATCTTCCAGCAACAGGTATTCAAACAGCTGATATTGATGCTTACAAATACGCAAAACTGATCGTTAATACCAATGTGAGCAATGTTGAGCTGATGCTAGATGACGAACTTGCCGGCGAAACACCCTTTTCAGCTAATCTGCCTCAAGGTCGTCATGTCATCAGCCTTAATAAAAATCGCTATCGCAGTTTTGAGCAAGAATTAGAGCTCATTGCTGGTAAAACACATGAGCTGAAGGTTGAACTTCGCCCACGTAGTGCAGATACATCAATCTTTTTGACTCCGACAGGTGAGCTGACACCTCAGTTTAATATTGCAGCTAAATATCTGGGGTTTGGTAATCTGGTCCGTGATGAAAGCTCAGAGCTTGGGCATTTGTATGGGCTTGAAGTCGATTATGGCTGGCCTGAGCTATTTAAGTTCGCAAATACTTTTGATATTGGTCTGGAAGTCAGTGCTTATTTCTTTGCTCTTCAGACCGCAAGTCTATGGCGTAACTTTCAGGGCATTGGTGGCAAAATGCAGTTTTTGCGCGAAAGTGATTCGATTC
This sequence comes from Candidatus Sericytochromatia bacterium, assembly GCA_913773825.1. Lineage (GTDB taxonomy): Bacteria > Cyanobacteriota > Sericytochromatia > UBA7694 > UBA7694 > CAJYHH01. The sequence goes on from CAJYHH010001150.1 coordinate 19,715, forward strand.
CCATTTCAGCTGCTTTAGGAGCCTATACAAATATTGATCCTGCTAGACCTAAGCTAGTGGGTTACTTAAGCCTGTCACGTAACTTTGGAGACTTAGCCCTACATCTAGGGATTCAAACCCATGGCTTTAATATCAACGTCGGTTATACCGGCTGGGAAAACGTTCGTATTGGATTACTGCTTTATGCAGACAGCTTTTTACGTTTGCTTAGTGAGCCTGGTGAAAGTACCACTACGTTTTATGGACTTCAGGCTGGTTATAGCTTCTAATAGAGCTAGCCATTAACTGGTAGATTAGACGAGGGCTTTAACGCTCCCTACCAAATCAAAGCAGATCAGCTACCAAAGAGCCTTTGCCAGAATGATTTTTTGCGTTCAGATTCAAGTTCTTCTTTAATCTGTTGCTTTTCAAGCTCAATTTGCCGTTTTTCACTATCAAGCTTTTGTTTTTCAAGTTCAGATTGATGCATTTGTGTTTCGAGTTCACGAACTTTTTGACTGTAGTTCGACTCATTGGAATTCAGCTGTTCTTTGACACGCTCTAATTCTTGACGGGTTGAGTTCCATTGATCTGGTGGAGGAAGCAAAACCATCTTTTGCTCAAGCTTTAAGTTTTGATCTTCGAGCAAACGATTTCGCTCTTCAAGCTGGCCGATCTTATAAGTTGCACGAGCATACTTTTCAGCCAGTTCGTTTTGCTCACGAATAATCTTTTCAACTTCGGCCTGATGTTTTTGAAACATCAAATTGATGTTTTCAAGTGAACCTTGTCTGTCTACTTGTCCACCGGCTATTAAACCAGCAACACCCATTAAGTCTTGAATGTCGACTCGTCTGGATTCAACAGGAGAGCTTGTAACAGATTCAACATGGTCAGGAGACAATAAACGTTGTTGAATAAAGGCATGGCGGTCAAGATGAGGATCAACACGAAGAGGAATATCTTCTTCAGTGATTAAATAACCAGTTCCATGACGGATAGCCGGTAATTTACCGGATTTAATCCATCTAGAAATTGTTTTTTCGCTTTTACCTGTGATTTTGGCAACTTCAGCTAGCGAATATTGTGCCTCAGCCATATACGTACCGATATCCATGCGTGAAGTCAATCTTACCCCAGGTGAAACGCGCTGTCTAGTAGACTTTCAAGCAAACAAAGGAGTGTCCAAAAAGAGGACACTAAAGAGTCTACAGACGTTCAAAAAGGCGCTTACTGGCCTCACTAAAATCTGTTTTTGTTGAGCGGATCATCAGGATAGCGCGAACGCCCGATGGGCACAAGCGAATCTGAAAAAAGATTGCGGATCTCAAGATGAGATCCGCTGGGGGTGAGATGACTAATAAGTCAAAAAAGAAGAAAGCTCCGACAGTAGGACTCGAACCTACAACCGATCGGTTAACAGCCGATTGCTCTACCATTGAGCTATGTCGGATTGAACAAACATCATATTACGTGTATTTGGGGGTGATCGTCAAGGTAAACGCAAAGAAGTTTTTTTGACTTTTATGGAAGCATTTTGGGGCTGCTAAAACCTTCCATTGTGCTACCCATATTTGCAGCAATTAATTGCTGCAAAAGCGTAGCAGATACGGCAAAAGCCAGGATCACAGCAACCGCAATAACTGCGTATTCTGTAAGAGCCTGGCCGCGCTGGTGTCTTAGACGCTTAGCTTGTGGGAAGCGCACTGGACAGGAAGTTAATGGGCACAAAGAAATCAATGCTAGCTGGAAAGCCTGCATCATCAAGGCCACGTAAAGTCACTTTAGCTGAAATCTGGCTGTTGATACGGCCTTGTGAAAGTGGATTTCCAAGCTGAACAACATGAGAGCTGATCACAGGTATTTCTGTTGTGACCTTAGCAGGTATGACTTCACGAACACCGCTTTCGTTCGCTGCGCCAAACTGATGTGAAGAAGGCACGCGAATCGATCCAGCAATTGTAACTGTACGAGGATTGAGACTTAAACTCGCAGGCAGATACTCAATCGTGATTTCATCATAGGTAACACCGATACTCCCAGCTTCACCCTCAAGGGTAATTTTAGGATTTTTGACATCGGCCGAAATCCGGTTCTGATCAACAGAATAGGTAACTGTTGCAGTGGGATTATCCGTTGCACCCACTTTGATTTGAGCGGGAATATTTGTATACAGGCCACAGCCTGTCAGAACCGCGGTCAGGGCCAAGCCTGCCAAGCGATGTCCGATCTTCATTGACACGGTCCTCTTTCTTGAAAAGGTAGACAGATTATAGCACAGGCCCTTTAGGGCTGCTGCTGCGGGTTGCGAACCACAACAACATTAGACTGGAAGAGCAGATCTGAGGCACTGAGTCCACGAGTATCTGTTGTGATTTCGTTGATCAGACGCCCTTCACTGATACGAATCAGTCGATAGCGGCTACCCTCTTCCTGAATCACCATTTGAATTTGGTTAGGATCTGTTTGGGTAGGAGTGAGCTCACTTGCACGCAGCGCAACGCGACCATCACCATAAGCCCTACGTGCTAGTTGCGCCAGCTGCGCAAGTAGCTCAGGACGTGTCAGAGTCTGCACAAGTGTCTGATAAGACTGCTGTAAAACGGCAGGGTTGTTCGTTTGCTCAGAAAGCCTTAAGACACCATTGATCACAATATTTTGTTGATTGCGAATTCCATTAAGAACTGATGTGCCATTTGTTAATAAGGTTGGAAAGTTACTGAGACGAGCAGCAAAACGTTCACTATATTCTGTTGCTTGAAATAGAGAAGTCAGTTCGTTCAGCGCTTGTGTGGACGAAACAGCACCAGTTGTACCATCAAGAGATTGAGGCGCTTCAATCATGCTTTGGTAAACCTGCAGATTGTTATTAACCCCTAATACAGCTTGGGTCATGACATCCGAAAACAACTCCTGAAAATCAGCTTTTAATTGAGCTGTATCAGTATCTGTTGCAGAGTTTGTGGTTAAAGAATTAGCCGCGCTTAGCATAGGCGGCAACAATTCATTAACAATGCGCTCATAAGCATCAACATTTGTTGAAACAGAAATTAAAGGAGCATTGAGTTGAAAGTATAAATTTTGAGCCTGTTGAAGACTATTACGAGCAGACTGTTGATTCAGTCTGGAAGCCTCATCAAGTTGAGAATCAAGAGCACTACTCGATCCATTGTTGGTACTTGTGATGGGATTTTCAGCTTCACACCCAGCCAGTAGGGCCAGGCTCAAGGCTACAGCCAGGATGCATCTGGTTTTCATAAAGGCCCTCATTCGTTTTATTTTTAATTATAGTCCAAGGCCTTTAGCGAATACCATTCCAACCATGGCTATAATAGCCTAGAATCACAGGTTCACTCAAAGAATTGATTTTTATCTCTGTCAAGGAGATCCTTAAGTCTTCTGGCAAAATAAATAAACTCTCAAGTGTTGCCTGATTCAGATAACGCAAAAACAGTTCAGACTCCAACTGAAGATTTTGCGGCCTTAAAGGACGTCTCAGAGCCAGCTGAAACCCCCAATTACCAAAAGAAGGCACTTCCACTTGATAAGGCAAAACTTGAAAACCTGCTGCATCAAGGGTCTTATTAATGCACCAAAAAGCCTCACGAGCAAAAAATGGCGAGGTACTTTGAGTTACTAGCGCTCCAGCTAAAGACAGACGCCGTTTAAGTAATTCGTAAAACCCCTGTGAATAAAGTTTTGAAAGTGCTGTATGGCTGGGGTCGGGCAAGTCGACCAGAATCACATCGTATATTTCAGAGTTGGTTTCAACGAACTTATATGCATCCTGATGCTTAATGCTTACACGAGAATTGCGTAAGCTATCTTGGTTAAGCTTGCGTAGCCTGTCTTCTTCGCTAAATAAACGTGTCATTTCAGGATCAATATCGACAAGCGTAATGTGTTGAATTTTGGGATATTTAAGCAACTCACGCAGAGCTAATCCATCACCACCGCCTAAAACCAGAACTCGTTTAGCATGCGGCACAGCAGACATTGGTACATGGACTAGGCTTTCATGATAACGATATTCATCAAGGGATGAAAACTGAAGTCCTCCATTGATGTACAAGCGAATATCTTCATGCCATTGAGTTAATGTCAGGCTCTGATAAGGGGTCTGACGTGTAAGAATAACCTGATCTCGGTACAGTCTCTGCTCAAGCGCAACTTGAAGCTCTGGTGCCTGCCACAGTGCATAACACAACCAGACACAAACAATTACACAACTGCATATCAGCAAACCAAAATAGCGAAGCAGACTGCGATGGCGAATAAAATTCAAACCCGCTACAGCTAAATTTGATAGTCCCAAAACTAATGCTGTACGAATTAAACCAAGTTGAGGCAAAAGGATCAGCGGGAAGGCTAAGGCTCCAATCAACCCCCCAACATAGTCATAAGTTAAAACATGAGCTACATTTTGGCGCAGACTACTCTGGTCTTCAAGAATTCGAATTAAAAGTGGAATCTCAAGTCCAACGAGCATGCCAATGCCAACAGTCACAGCAATCAGCGCAAGTTCATACCAGTCACTAACAGAATAGATCCAAAACAAAAAGAGCGCTGATACCCCACCTAACAAGCCAACCAAAATCTCAGATGCGACAAAGACATCAAAAAGGCGCGCTCGCACAAATTTAGATACAAAAGCGCCTAACCCCATCGCACTCATATAGAGACCAATGGTAATCGAAAAATAGAGAACTGAATCTCCCCATAAATAGGCAGAAACAGCTCCAATAATCAGCTCGTAAATAATGCCACAAACAGCAATAACGAGAATGCTAAGGTAAACAAGGGGCGCTGAAAGGCCCTGATTCACCTAATTAAACCCAAGATGGGAACCAGCGCATTAGATTATAGATTTCCCAGCGGATTGGTAAGGCTGAATAAATCGGATAGAAGAAGATAAATAGTCCGATCACCAGTCCAAAATAAACCCCAGAAATAATCTTTCCTTTGCGATGGAAATATTGAATCAAAAAGCCCATTAAAGCAGCTGCTGACAAACACGCATAGGGAACAGCCTCAAAGAAGTAATGGGCGTAATTGAGTGTACGAGGTGACATCCCCCAAGGCAGATACATAAACAGACAGGCAATGCTGATGTAGAACAGATTGAGCTGTTTGCGCAACCAGGCAAGGACTACAACGGTTATTACAACAGGCATTGAGAACCACCAGATTGCAGGATTGCCTAGAGCAATAATGCCACCAATTGTGCCATTGTTATAGTTTTGGAAGTAATACCAAGTAGGACGAATTAACCAAGGCCAGGTATACCAAGCTGAATAATAAGGATGAGGATCTGTGAGGTTCTTATGGTAATTCCAGATTCCCACTTGTTCTTGAGCAACCTGTGCCAATG
>CAJYHH010001151.1 GCA_913773825.1 Candidatus Sericytochromatia bacterium
CTTTCCCTACACGACGCTCTTCCGATCTGCTGCATTCTGAACTCTTAAACTTACAGCAAAGCCTGGGGCAAGGCTTAACGGAGTTGGGTTTTAAACTTGAAAAACGTGAGTTTCACCCCCACCTGACTTTGGCACGCTTTAAACACGTTCAGCCTGTAGCTGACATTCCAGATCTGAACCCCATACGTTTTGAAGTTACTCATCTCTTGCTCTATCAGTCAGAGCTACACCCTGAAGGCTCACGTTATCAGGCACTTAGTCCAGCACCGTTCAAGGCCCAGGCTGGCTTAGCTTAAGCGGATTGAGCGCTAAAATCTCAGTTTGTTTAATCTCAACGAGCTGACATGAACGTGTTAGTCTAAAAAGATGTTGGAACAATCCCCAGAATTAAAAGCGCTAGCCACCTGGCTCGATCAGCAAGGTCCACCAGATGCCTGGTTGGCAGCGGGCTGCGTGGTGCAGACGGTCTGGAATCGCCTGACGGGCAGGCCGTTAAATTACGGCATTTTAGACTATGACATTGTCTATTTTGATTCTGATTTAAGCCCTGAAGCTGAGATCCGCTGGCGTAAACGGCTTGAGCATGATTTTCCTGGACTGAATCTGGACGTTAAAAATCAAGCCCGTGTTCATCAGTGGTACCCGAAAAAATTCGGAATTGAAATCCCTCCCTTTGTCAGTGTAAAAGCAGCCATGCAAACCTGGCCCACCACCGCCACAGCAACCGCTGCCCGTCGTCATCAAGGCCAATGGGAAATTCTGACGCCGTTTGGCCGTCGCGATCTACTTGGTCTGATTGTGCGCCCTAACCGCACTTTAGCGAGCAAAACGATTTATGTCAGCAAAACTTCACGCTGGGCTGATCTATGGCCTGAATTAGTCATTTTGCCCTGGGAGCATGGCATTGGCCCGTTTGAGATCAATGGGCCGGTTGATTTGGATCCAGTCCAGGCCTGAGCCATCTAAGGCCAATGAAGGCACAGCATCTAACAAGCGCCACAGCGCACCCTGGCCAGCAGCCAATCGTTGATTGACTGCTGTTAATAATTCACGATGATAAAGCGCCCAAAGCGGCTGCCATTTAGCCTGTTGATAGGCAATCGCCAGCACATCCTGTCGGGGGGCACAAAACAAAGCAGCAAGCTGTGCCTCCGTTATATTCCAGACATCAACCGAAGCCAAAAACAACCAATCAGACTGTTGTTTTTCAAGATCTTGCAAAGCTCGCTGTAAGCCGCCCATTGGGCCAGCATCAGCCTGACTATCGACTAAAGTCCAAAGGCCCAGGTTCTGATATTTATTGGCTTGTTCAGCAATCACGCTGACACTCGAAGCCCAGGGTTTAAGTAATTCTGCCTGATGCACAATCAAGGGAACAGCTTGAATTTCAGCAAGTGCCTTATCATGGCCAAAGCGGCTGGAACGACCACCGGACAAGATATAAACCGGTAAAGAGTTCATCATCATTTATTCAGCTTTTTAGCAAAAAGCCTAGCTGATAAAAAACATCAGCTAGGCTTAAATGTATTAGTAAATCACTTGAAGAGAATTAAGGCGTGAAGCTTTTGAGCTCGATAATCGTTGTCGTGCTGGTCTGGCCTGTAGCACCACCACCAGAGGCAGATAGATCACTTTTGGTTTCTTGTTTGACCATACCCGCTGTGCTGTTGATCCAGGTTTTAACCTGTGATTTGAGATTACCGGTTGCGCCACCGGTCTGAGAAACCACATCAAAATTACCCTCAATCCGATCAGCGGTAAACGTCCCAGCAGGAACCGTCACGCTTTCACCACTAGCGCCCAAAGTCCAGGTCACAGTGCCGTTAGTGCCGGGTGCCTGAGCCTGAGAATAAAGGCTGGCTTGAGAATTTTTTTCAAAAGTCACGTTATTCTGGGTGGTCTGAGTGCCAACCGGCGTGTTGGTGCTGGTGGCAACTTTGATCGTGACATTATTGTTATCAACACTGATGACCTCCCAGCTCATTTCACCCAGATTAGAAATCCCGCTTGAGCCTGAAGAACCTGTAGATCCCGTTGAACCAGGAAAGCCCGGAATACTGATCCCGCTGGGCAGGCCAGGAATGGCCAGATCAGCCAGACGAATGCCATAGACCCATTTCATCCCAACGCGATAGTTG
>CAJYHH010001152.1 GCA_913773825.1 Candidatus Sericytochromatia bacterium
CAGAACCTGATTAAATCAAGCTTTGCGACCTGTTTTAACCAAGCTGCAAATGTTATAAATTATGAGGATTTTAAATATTCATAACAGTTCATTTTTGCTTTTTAAACGTATTTTTATTGGGTCAGAGCAGGGTATGTCTGGACTTATAAAACAAGTTTGATTCTCCACATAAAAAAGAACCTCACCCTGGGTAAAGGTGAGGCCGGATGGATCTGTCAGCAGACCCAGGTAAGGTATGGCTAGTATACTGTCTATGTATAATAGCCGTATATCTTATTTATACAGATTCGCTTAACCGATAGTCAAGCGCCCGCTGTAGGATTGTGGGTGTTGATTGTTGACTCTGAATTGCCAAAAGACGGCATGAATGTTACATTAGCGGCATGAAAAGGCCTAACAGGAAGCGTTTCTGATGCAGGAAACCGACGACCAGGGCCCACAGTCTGCAGGCGCTGCTAATTCCGTACCGCTTGATGAAAGTGCGACCCTTCAAGCCCCTGAGCAAACCTCTGTGGCTGCTCAGTTGCCTCATCAGGCGGCTAAGCAGCGTTCTGAACAGCTATCTGAACAGCTATCTGAACAGGCTGATGCTCAGCCTCATCGCCATCACCATCTGTATCTAAACCTGATGGGTGAAGGGGCTATGGGACAGGTCTATCTGGCCAAGGATCGAGATCTGCAGCGCAAAGTGGCGATTAAGACCCTGCATGAAAACGTGATGGGTAATCGCGAAGTCCTGCGCCGATTTTTAAACGAAATGCAAATTACCGCCCAACTTGAACACCCCAATGTGGTGCCGATTTATGGGCTGGTTGTAGCGGCTGACGGCAGCATCGGCTATTCAATGAAAGTGGTTAAAGGTAAAAACCTCAAAACACTCCTGGCTGAAACTCGCGTCTTTTATGATCAGAAAAAACGCCCTGATCCCGCTCATAGTCTAAATATGCGCCTGCATTACTTTCTGATGGTCTGTGATGCGATGGCGTATGCTCATAACAAAGGCGTGATTCATCGGGATTTAAAGCCCGCAAATATCATGCTGGGCACTTATAACGAAGTTTATGTCATGGACTGGGGCATTGCCCGACTGATTGAGCATCAAGAACCGGATCACCCAGAATCAACTGAGCTGAGCAAAATCCAGCTCCAGGCCCTGGCTGGCCTTGAAGAAGACCTTGAAGCCACCCAGATTGGCCAGATTTTAGGCACTCCACGCTATATGTCACCCCAGCAGGCAGCCGGTAAAAACGCAGAACTGGATGGTAAAAGTGACCAGTTTGCGCTGGGCCTGATTTTGTTTGAACTTGTGACCCTCAAACCTGCGATTCAGGGCAAGCAGGTAATAGAAGTGGTCAAAAAAATTCTTAAAAGTGAGCTGGAGCCTTATCAGCACTATGCGCCACGGGTCAGATTGCCGCTTGAGCTATTGGCGATTATTCAAAAAGCCACGGCCATCAAGCCTGATGACCGTTACCCGACTGTCTTTGAGATGGCGAACGACATTCGCAGATATTTACGGGACGAACCGATTAGCGCTCGGGCCACTCCGCCTTTACAAAAACTTTTGCGCTGGTTTAATCGTCACCGCACCTTGAGTCTTTCTGGGGTGATGAGTGTGTTTTTGCTTAGCGCAACGGCCACCCTCTCTAATCTCTACCAACAACAGGCGAGCCTGCTTAAAGCCAATCAGCGCGAACATCAACTGACCCAGCTTCTGAATGCAGTTGGGCAAAAAAGCCAGGATATCGATACTCAGTTTTTAAATCTTGAGCAGCGTCTCGAAAAACTCGCTGCTGCTGCCAGGGCGCTGCTTAACGGCAGTCGGCCTGACTCACAGCCTTTTACTTACCACACAGCTTTTTCAAGCAAACTTAAACAACCCGCTGATTTAAGCTATTCCAGCCATTACGGTAAAATGCTCAGCCTCGAACAGCCAGATGTTTTACTGGCCCCAGGGGCAGAGGCTCAACAGTTCACGCCGCTGTTAAGCCGACTTCAACATTTACGTCAGGATTTTCGCCAGCTTTTTCTAACAACCCGCTCTCCGTCATCCGCAGAGCCCCGCGCTAGCCAGAGCGTTCAGATCAGTCAGGTGAGTCAGGACGAGCAGCAAGTGCTCAAAACAGGATCCGCCGTCAGTTGGGCCTATCTGGCGCTAAAAGAAGGGGTGCAGCTTTCATATCCAGGCAAAACGGGCTACCCACTTGATTATGATCCCAGACGCCAGTCCTGGTACCGTCTGGCTGCTGGCACTCAAGGGATGCAATGGGGCAGCCCGCATATTGATGTCCAGGGTCAGGGGCTGGTTTTATCCTGCACAACGGCCCTTTACGATCAAAACAACCAGTTTAGAGGCGTAGCGGGTCTGGATCTGACCTTTGACTATATGATTAAAAACTGGATGGCGATTGAAAATCTGCCCTTTATTGAAGAAACTTATTTGCTCAATTACAAAGGCGAAGTGATTATTCGTTCAAGTGATCGCAACAAGAAACAGGGCCTGCGCTTTGGCGAAAATCGGCTTGAAGCGGTCCTGGATACCCCACCATTTGCTCAGCAACAAGTCCTTCAAAACATTCAGAAGCAAAAACTGGGTTATCTTGAATATCAGGAAAACAGTCGCAATCTGCTGCTTGTGTATTATCCGATTAAATCGATTAACTGGTATTACGTGGTGTTGGTCAACGGCGATCAGCTTTTTTCTCAAGCTGATGAATAATCGCGTTAAGGCCAAAATTGTATTTTTTGAGCTGGGGTGTAAAACTTTTGGAAAACTGTTTAAAATCAATTTTGCCCCATTGGCCCTGACCAAAATTGTGAATATACACATCTATATTTTGTTTTGATAAAATATCCATTCTCAAACGCATCTCAGCAGATTCTTCAGCAAAATCAATGCCTTTGAGATAATCAAACATCAAGACCGCTGCCCAGCCCCCCAGCATAAAATGCCCGCCAACCGAAGCCGCTAAATCGCCAGATTGAATCGCAATCTGTGCTTCCGAGGTCCAGTCGATGCCCCCCACCAGCAAAGTCTGATTGGGTTTGAGCTTGAGTTTTTTACCTGCTGCGACAGCTCCAAGCCCCATCGGGTCATTGGCTGCCCAGACCACCACATGTGTATTTGGGTCGCGCTGATAAAGCTGGCTAAACTGAATACTGGCCTGTTGCTGATTCCAGAACGCGGGCTGAATATCTTGCAAGACCGCATTTTTTTGACTATGCATGGCCAGTTTTAGCCCTTTGACCCGTGGGTAAGACGCGCTGCCTGTATCGGTTTCACCGGCTAAAGCGATTAAGTGAATTTTGTTTCGCTGGTCTTTAAAGCCTTTAGCACGAGCTTGACTCAGGAGTTCCAGCGTCAGATCCAGCCCTGCTTCTTCATTATCCGGAATAAATTCACCAACCCAATAGGGAAAATACCCGCGCGGCTTGCCGTATTTTTCACGGTCAGCTTCATTGAGACCAGAGTCGATAATCATTGCGGGCACTTGATGGGTTGAGGCTAAGTCTAAAAGCTGGGGCGCTGTCTCTTTAAAGTTCTGAAAAAACACCGCATCAACTTTATCGGGGCCGCTCACAGCCTGTTTAAACAGTTGGACAAAGCGTTGTTTGTCCCCATGAGCATAATGAATCTGTAGCTTGACGCCCAGATCCTCACAGCTGGCCTGCATAAAGGCCCCAAGCAGATCCCAGAAGGTATCACCTGG
>CAJYHH010001153.1 GCA_913773825.1 Candidatus Sericytochromatia bacterium
CCATTAAATTAGCCATTATGGCCCCTAGAGCCAGAATAATGGTATTGACGTGAGGAAAGCCTGCAAATGGCCCGGTAAAGTAAATCCCGCCGCTAATCACAAACAGTGACGCCAAAAGCGCAATAAAAGCCAAAAACTCAACATAGGTGTGAAGTACCGTATGCCAGTCCCCGGTTGGCAAAAGATACATGCCGATGCCAGCTAAGCCGCAAAGCCCCGCCACCAGCAGTTTATTTTGATTATGATGCCACCAGTTGCGCACTTTGGGCACCAGTGGGAAAATTGCAATCATCAGCAATAAGGCCACAAACGGCAGGACACTGATAATCGTTTCGCCCGTGTTGGCTTCCAGCCAGTGACGTGAGGCATGGCCATGTTCGGTTGTGGCTGTTGCAGAGTGGCTTGGAGCCGTTACATTAGTATGAGGATTCGCCATAAGTTGCTCACATTCAGGGTTAGATATAGGGCTAAATAAAAAGAATAAAGCAAAAGCCCGCCACTCGGCGAGCCCGGGAATGGTTTTGAAGCAGAAGAAAGTATATGTATGATAGCAAAGCTATTAAATGGAAGCAAGACTATTAATTATGCTTGTTTACGCTAAAAAACTCCCTCAATCTGTCGGGGGCCATTTGCCTCGCTTTAACCTTAAACAGGCATTCAGCTTCTCTATCGCCCCGAAGGCAACTATTTCTAGATCGTTGTTTAACTAAACCGTTGTTTAAAAAGACATTGTCTGAGCAGATAACTAACAGCAAGAATCATAAGGGATGTCTTTAGACAGTCAAGCGGAATTTGGCGCCTGACTTAGCCCTTTAGGTATCAACAGATTCAGAGACGGGTGGTTTGAGATGTTGAACCAGCGGCAAGTCGATTTGGAAACAGGTGCCACAATCTACGCGGCTAAAAACCTGAATTTTTCCGCCATGTAGTTCAATGATTTCACGCACAATATACATCCCCAGACCATTAGACTGCTGACCCTGCAGGCCTTGGCGACGCGCAGCGCTGTATTTATCAAATAAAACCTTTTGTAAATGCTCTGGGATTCCGATGCCCGTATCTTCAACCCTTACGCAGACCGCCTGAGCTTTTTGCCACAGCTTTAGCTCGATCTGGCCACCAGCAGGCGTAAACTTGAGCGCATTATTCAGCAGATTTTCAAATACTCTGAGCATTTTGCGCGGATTAAGTCCGACCAGAATCTGGCTTGGCTCAGCCCGAAACAGCAGCTTAAGGTTTTTTTCCTGGGCCAGCGGCTCATACTGATTGACAATGCCCTGAACAAAAGCGACAAGATTTAAAGATTCCAGCGGCAAAGCCAGCTGTTCGTGTTCAAGCTCGGCGGCTTCCATCAATTCATCC
>CAJYHH010001154.1 GCA_913773825.1 Candidatus Sericytochromatia bacterium
CTTTCCCTACACGACGCTCTTCCGATCTGCGCTGGCTTGATCAACACTTGCACCCGCTGGTGATTTTAAGTCGCTGAGATAGGCGTTCATGTCCAGCAGTTTCTGGTTATCGACCCGACGGCCAACCAGACTTGCTTCAGACACTACACCTGTGTTCTGGGCCGTTACATACGGGTAGCCCGTGACATTTGTCTGACTCAGCACAAACGCATAGTCATCAGCTAACTGAGTACCGGCAGCCCCCGCACGGGCCTGCAAAAACTTACGGCCATCAGCTGTGGTCAGCGCTGTCGGGTCAAATAAGGCCGTAAAGACCGTGTTGCTAAAATCTTCAAGCTTTTCAATTTCACCGGCACTGCCAAACGGCGCTGCCAGATCCTGCTCAAACAAAGGTGGATTTTTGACAGAGTTTCCGTTGCCGTCGAGCGTATCGTCAAAGGTCCCAACCGGATAATAGCTGGGATTGCTGAAATAGGCATCAAATTCAGCTTCGGTTGAAGTCCGGGTCAAGCCAGAGGGAGCACGCCCCACATTTCCCGAAGAAGCTAATTGAGCAGCCGGGTAAAACGCACGGGTATTGGCAGCCATCGCCAAAATAGCGCCAACATTAATGGTCGTTACAGCCGGTCCATCTACCCGCTTACCAATTGAGCCACCATTGGGCAGATTAAAAGCGGAACGATCGGTTACACCATGGCAGAGCGCGCAGGACACCCCAACCCGGTCGCCATTCAGTACGTCAATTTTGCCGTCATTATTGGTATCTTTTGGCACAACACCAATCACCGCATTGGCGTTAATCAGCGCAATGGTTGTCTTTGGATCGTTCAGAGTGGGTGCATTAGCGGGCGATAAATCGGTTTTAAGCTCATTGGCCACAACAGCAACGACTTCAGGGCTTAAAGCTTCAATATCAACATGCAGGCCAGCCTGTAAAGCCTGAACCGGCGTCAGTTTGGCTGTGACAATCCCTTCAGGCAGACGAGCGGCCTGGGTCCAGAAGCCTTCATTACCAAAGGTTTCAAACCGGAACACGTCCCGGCCCGCGCTTGCGTTACCACGCGCCACCGGCGCTGGGCTCGCAACGCCCGGTCCATCTGAACCTGCAGGTGAGGCGCTGGGCATGCTGGTTGGCATTCCGGTTGGCATCATACTGGGCATACCGGAAGGCTGAGCGCTCGGCATACCCGAAGGCATACCCGAAGGCATACCCGAAGGCGGGTTGGTGGGCTGAGAGCTGGGCATTTCGCTTGGCTCAACAGTAGGAACAGCAGAGGGCAGTCCGCCTACGTCAAGAGGCGGTGAGCCTGTATCTACCCCATTATTGGGCAGACGATCGCAGGCACTTAGGGCCAGTGACCCTGCGAGTAAGACAGAAAGTGAGATAATTGACCGATTCAAGTGCATGTCTCCTTTGTGTTCAGACTGAATCTCTTCAGAGCCCTTTCGCTAAAGGGGCCTGAGCATAGCTGACGATAACAGCTGACCACAAAATACACAATTTGTGAGAATGCGGTTTAGCTTTAGTGATTATACTGATCACGTCACTAAAAACATATCCACACAAATAGTAGCTCAATGTATGACAAAAACAACTCAAACCAAGACTGCTGGCTGATTTAGAGCCTATTATAAACATGCAAAAATATGAATATTTTTATATGAATTTAACATCTGAAGTCAGCTAAAAAACCAGATGATCAGGGTTTTTAGCTGACGTTAAAAAGCGCTCAGCACCTAAATTTCAGATTAAAGGTGCAGCTGATTTCGAGGTTTACAGATCCAGTTATTGATGAGGCGGAAGCTGTTTATCGCGCTCAAGATTCCATTTGACCCAGGCTTCTTCTTTGGCAAGTTTTTCGGGGTCAATTTTCATAACATGCGCTTTGCCTTCTGCTCCCACCACAATACATTGATGGGTGGCAAGCTTCATCCACTGGTCTTGCGGGACAACCAGATCGCCCTCTTTCATACCCTGTAGACCTGCGCTTTTTTCATCAACAATCCCGGCAGGTGCCTGAGCAATCATCTCTGCTTCACTGCCCGTTTGGGGGCGATGTACGCCGACATTACCTTCAATTACGCGGGTACAGGTATCTTTATCCGTCACCTTAATCGTATAAACCGTTCCGAGTACCGCAGCTGTTGAATGACGCCCTTGCAGCACCAGCTTGCGTTTAGCTGGGCGGATATTGCCCCAGACTTCGCCTTTTGCAACCTGAAACAGGGCATCAGCATCTTGACTCTGATGACCAAATTTTACTTCTGCAGCTGGACTGACACGCAGACGACTGCCATCAGCAAATAGCAGCTCAACATGGGTCTTAGAACCTGTCCGTAAAGTCTGGCCGGGTGTAACAAGCATCTCTTTTGCCAGCGGCCGAGAACCCTGAGCATCACTTAAAGTAGCGTCGCCCTCAAGCAAAGCCACTCTTGCTCCTGATTCTGAAACAGGGGCAGCAGAATGAGCTGATTCAACTGGCGCCGTACTGTTTTGAGTACTTGCTGCTGTCTGAGCTTGTTCATGACTAGAATCGGTCGATTCAGGAGCACAAGCCGTCAGAAATAACCCAAGACCGAGCAGAATCGACAGTGAGAAACGGGAATAAACGGCGTGACGAGAGTTAAACATACAGGTCTGGTGCTCCGGGGCCTATTTTTTGAAAGCATAGCATTTATTTGCTGCTTATGCTTACCCAGAGCAGCAAAAACCGCTTAGCTTGCCGGTGGAACTTTCATTTCCTCAAAGATCACCTGGGCTGCAGCATCCTGCAAATAAATTGTCCGAATGCCGAGATTCTCAAACACTTCACGGGCTTTTAGATCCGTGTTTAAAGCAATCAGTTCAATGTCTGGCTGCAGACGTTTTAGAATCTGACAGACGCGTAAATTCAGCCAGTCGTCTGAAGACGTCGCAATCACAGTTTTGAGCTTGCTGATATCGTCAAAATGCTGAGTATAAACCTGTTCACTGCGTGCATCAGCCTGAAGCAGATAAATCCCTTCATGCGTCAGCGGGCGCAATTCTTCTGCGCGCTGGGGATCCTGCTCAACAACAACAATCCCTTCACGCCCACTATGGCGAAGTTTGTTAATTAAGCGGCTGCCTACGCTGCCAGCGCCCACAATTAAAATTGAATCCGGCGTTATTTTTAGCCATTTCGCCATATAGCGTGCTCCTGTTGCTTGAATGATGACCGTCATCAAAATGGTCATAAACACCATGCCGCGAATGGTGTGACTGCCCGGTAAACCAAAAGCCTCGAGCTCAATTGCAAAAAAGGTAGCAGCAGATGCTGCAACAATTCCGCGCGGCCCTAAAGCAGCAATAAAAATTCGCTCACGCCAGCTGATTTTTTCAAATATCGTTGAGCTAAACACTCCCAGCGGACGAATCACAAACATCAGAATCAGCACACATAATGCGCCTGAAAAGCCGATGCTGGCCAGATAATGAAAATCCAAACTGGCCGATAACAGCAAAAATACCATCGTAATCGACAGCAGCGTCAAATCGCCTTTAA
>CAJYHH010001155.1 GCA_913773825.1 Candidatus Sericytochromatia bacterium
GGGGTTTGTTGGCGGGTTATTCGGTTTTTTCTTATTTAGCCTCACGTTTTGCCTTTGTGACAGATAAGCCCATGCAGGAACTCTACGATTTTTTGCTTGAGCGTTACCCGCTAAAAGAAATCAAGCCCTTTTTTCGCTACGAAAACAAAGAAGAGCCCGCTCAGCCCACCCGCTTTGATGCCTCACGTGGTGACTATCTTAGCCAGATGCTGCAAAAGCAGGTGATGGCGACAGGTAACGAATTTGGCATGCTTGAACGTCAGCGTGATGAACTTCTGACTTATTTACAGTATTTAGAAGGCCGCAAACAATGGGCTTTAGAACAATTGCGCCGCATCGCTCGCTTTGAAGAAAAACCAGAGCCCGAAGAGGCCCCAGAACAAGTCGAAGTAGCGCCAGTACGCGTGGTGGAATTACCTAGCGGCAGCGGTGAGCTCAGCAAAATTCCACCTATGGTCAGCGAACAAACTCATACAGACACCCAGGAAAAGGAAGAGAAATCCTCGATTGCAGTGCCTGTGGGAATTCCCAATATTGAGCCCAAAGCAATATCCGGGCGCAAAGTCCGGCCAGCCAAGTTGGGTGAAGGAACCATGCCTGATCGCGCCTCATAAGACAAACATGAAGCTGGTCTGCTTATCAGACACCCATGGCCGTCATCATGATTTAAATGTGCCAGAAGGGGATATTTTACTCCATGCAGGCGACTTTACTCGCCGCGGCAGTCAAGCTGAGATAGCCGATTTTAATCAATGGCTTGGGCAGCTTTCTCATCCCCATAAAGTAGTTATTGCCGGAAACCATGACTTTTTATTTGAGCAATCTCCGTTAGAGGCACGTAAACTACTCAATAATGCTCATTATCTTGAAGATAGCGGCGTAACGCTGATGGGCCTAAGAATCTGGGGCAGCCCTGTTTCACCGCGCTTTTTTGATTGGGCGTTTAATCGAGAGCGCGGCTCAGATATCCGTCGTCACTGGTCACTGATTCCCAACAGCACAGATATTCTGATCACCCATACCCCCGCTCACGGACTGCTAGATAAGATCTGGCTAGGGCGCCATGTTGGCTGCGAAGCTCTCAGACGTGAACTTGAAAACAGACTGAAACCCATGCTGGTTGTCTGCGGGCATATTCATGAAAATGCAGGGCATCTAAATTGGCAGGGGATGAATATTATCAACGCATCTTCTTTAGATCGACGTTATCGGCCCCGCCAGCCAATCTGGACTGTTGAAATCTCAGAACGCCGCGTGAATTCAGTCAGCGCAATACCCCATCATGTCCCTGAAAATCTTAAGCTCGATCTGTCTTAGCTAAGCTCACCAGGCGTTGAGCCAACTCCTCAACCGCCGCTTGATTTTCAAACAGTAAGGGCCCTTTATTCAGCAAGCGCTCACGTACTGTGGCGTTAAAATCAGGTCGAGTGCCAAGTTCAACAGCTAAGCGCACATAATCCTGGGGTGTATAAGCCACACAGTCCAGCACGCCCATTTTGCGGTAAAACCCGTGAGTAATACGCCCATGTAAACGCTCGCCAGGATAAGTTACTATTGGCAGCCCCACAGAAATTGCCTCGTATGACGTTGTCCCTCCTCCAAAATAAAAGGGATCTAACATCACGTCCCCAATACTGAGCAAACCCAGATAATCCTGAGCACTAAGCTTGGGCAAAAACCAGATTCGCGGCATCAACTGGGGAAAAGCTTTTTCAAAGCGGGCTAATAAGCGATTACGTAAATAACGATTATCCGGACGGCTTAGCAAAACCAGATGCCCATCTGGATCACGCTCCAGAATTTCTGCTAAAACAACATCAAAATCAGGATGCAGTTTATAGATTAAATGCGGGCACAGATAGAGATGAGCAGGTTTATCAGGCAGGCCGTAATCTGATCGTGGAGGCGGGGGAGAAAGCATCACAGGCGGTAAAATGTAAGACGGAATTTCTTCTAGCTGAATCAACTGTTCACTGTAAAAACGCTCAGGCTGTTCACTCTGTTCAAGCAGACGGCTGCTAATAAAATAATCAATGGTGGGCAGGCCTGTTGTGCCAGACGATAACCACGAAGTGACCTGTACGGGTGCAAGCCGATGACAAGCTAAAAAGCTCTGCAGCAGCAGATCGGTATACACTTCAGTCAAAAATAAAAGGTCCAGTCGGGCTGCTGCAACCATTCTCATGGCCTGATCAGGATCTGTAGGCAGTACGTGATGTTCAAAATCCTCACGCAGCGGCTGACTCTCCGCCATTCCCTGGCCAGGCGGATTCAGAAAAACCACGACCTGCCCTTTGTCTGACGGCCAATGATGCAGCATTGCGACTAAAAAGGCTTTAACCGCAGTGTTTTGATTAATCACAAAACCCAAGCGAGGCTGTTCAGAAATCCGTCGTAGAGGTGGGCGCTGAAGATAAACAGGTGGTTCTGGCAGCAGCTGTTTAAAAATTTCACCCCAGCGCTGCCGCCAACTCAGCGGATCAACATTGAGATAGGCTAAAAAACTAAATGGCATCCAAATTCGCAAATAGGGATAAAGATTACTATAATCCCCAAGAATCGCAGCATCCTCAGGTAAATGCTGTTGATAACCCGAAAGGTGTTTATCAAGCTTCTGAAGAGCTGTACGAATAGCAGCAGCATCAGCAGGTAAATAAGGCATAACCAGATCAGCCCGCATCTGCCAGGCACCCCGCTCAGGCAGCATCGGATCTTCTAATGCCATTTCAAGACAGCGTTGACGTTCTTCCATTTCGGAAGCATGCTCCATCATTGACGCCATCTGGAGGGCAATATGGCTACGCAAGGCAGGAACTTCACGCGCTAACTGAATCATTAATTGCATCATCAGCGCCGGATCATCTAAAGCTCTAAGCTGAAGCCAGCGCACAAGAGCTTGAGTATGCTCAGGAGCTTGGCGATAAATCGCTAAAAACAATTCAGCCGCTTCTGGACGGCGACCACACAACTCAAAAAGCTCAGCCAGTTCTTGTAAAGCACTTAAGTCGGCTGGGCGCATTTGTAAATATCGCCGATAACTCGCAATTGAAGATTCGGCCAGTTCAGCCTGTTTTTCTAGTCTGGCTAATTGGAGCCAGCCTTGAGCATATTGGGGCTGTGAACGCAGTAGTTTCTGTAGATGAGCCCTGGCTTCATCATAACGACCCAGACGTTCAAGACTTTCTGCCAGCAGATGTATCGTCTCTAAGGGCGCGCCTGGCAATTTTAAAGCCTGACGAAAATGCTCGAGCGCTTCTTCAGCTTGTTGGTCAGCCATTAGAGCCTGCCCTAAAGCCAGATGCAATTCAGGCAAATCAGGAGCAAGTTCAACAGCAAGCTGAAAATGAACAGCAGCCAAAGCAGGAGCTTCCTGTTGCAACAAACGCCCCTGGCGCAACTGGACTTGCCATTCAGATTCTAACTCTGCCATGTTTGCAATAAGTCTCCCAGATCTGGCCAGTAATGCTCTGGGTCTTTAATTTCAAGACTGCGCCCAGACAATAAATGCCCCAGTTTCAAATCAACTCGAGGGGGACCCACCAGCCAATCAAAGCGGTCAATCCACTCAACGATCATCAGACTATTAGGAAGTGACAGCATCTCTTCAAGCCCAAGGTCGAATAACTCATCCAGACTATTGAGACGATAAAGATCAAGATGGTAGAGAATACCACGTGAGGTCTGATACTCATTGATCAGTGTAAAGGTTGGGCTTGGCATGTAGCCAATAACGCCAAAACCAGCGCCAATACCCTGGCTAAGCGTGGTTTTACCCGCACCCAGATCGCCTTGCAGACCTATCACAAGCGGCAGAGGGCACGTTGAACCCAGCAGACGGCCGCAGGCTTGTGTATCAGCATCGTTGTGGAGGGTCAATTGCAGCTTGGCCATTTCTCAGCGTCTGAATCAGGCTCAAAAATTGAAGAGTGAGGAATGAGGCTCCGCAGTCAGAATCAGAGGTTGTTGAAGCGATGGGCTTCACAACATACAGAAACCACTCAGATGTTTAAGGTTTCCTCTACTTGGAGGTATACGGCCACACCGGAAGAAGGTTTCAAACTTTAAATTAAAGTTAGGCTCAAAACCCTGAAAGTTCCGAACATGCAGAGCACTCGAACACTATACTAACATAAGTCCTAGCCATCAGATACCAAGTTTTAAGCCTCAAAAGCTACATGTTCTCCAGCTTATTAAAAACAGATTAAAATCTTCGTTCTGAGTTTGAGATGATTTAATTTTATGTTAAATGGAAGGTTTTTTTTACTGTTTAAGTCCTGAATTTGATGTATAGTTAGCAAAGGTGGCGTAGGCCTGCAAGGAAGTTGTTGTGACCCGCTGCAATCCAGGCTCCACGGTCATTGACCACCCTTTGACTTATTTTATATAATCGACTTTATTGCAAACAAAGCGGATAGGCGGACCGCTTTTACCTGACGATTACTCTGCAAACCAGGGAAAGTCAGGTAGCCTCTACAACCCGAGAGGTTTCGTCTAGAAAGACTAAGCACCCGTAACATGGTTCATCGTCGGCTAAGAGTTGTTCTGCTCTCCCAAGACAGGAGTTTCTCCCCTCATGGCGCAAATTGTAAGGTAACGGTGTATTGAACGTATGGTAGCTTCAAAACGCTTCCCTTTAAAAACCCTTCTGCTTTCAGCAGGTATGAGCACCTCGCTGGCGCTCCTCGGCTGTGCCACAAATGGCCTGCCTTCATCCACGACTTCTGGTCAAGCCCCGCTTACGGGTTCAGGCCAACAGGCCAGTCAGCCAACCAGCTCGACAAGCCAGGCGACTCAGAGCAGTCAAGTTGCTCAAAGTCCTCAGGCTGGCCCTTATCGCTACGACTGGAGCAGCGACCGTATGGGCATCGCTCCGGCCAGCAGCGGCTTCCGCACAGCCAGCTTTATTGACTCCATCAAGCCGTCTTTGGATTTGCCTGCGGTGGATCGCCAAACTCGTGATGCTTCAACCTCAGGCGGCTTGATCAACACCTTCGCCAAAGACTTACCTGGCGCAAATGATCTGGCCTACGTCCCCAATACACCCGCTGTTATTGGAACCAATACTTTTTTTCTAACTGGCAGTTCTAGTTCAGTCAACGCTTTTTCTCTGGGCAGCAATGGCCAGATGAGATGGGAACTCAACCTTCATGAAAACGGTAAGTTCCTGGGCTCTTCGCCCGCTATTGGCCAGGCCTTTAGCAATGTGATCTTCGCTGTAACCGATACAGGCCGTCTTTATGCAATTAATGCAGATAGCGGTCTGGTCATTAGCTTTGTTGATATTGTCGAAGAAGAATTCCAGTTTAGCTCCCCCTTTGTTTCACGTGATGGCGGCACGGATGCTGTTTATGTTGCCAGCTATAAAGGGCGTGTCTATCGCTATAACTTTAACGGCAGCAGCTTTACTCAAGCCTTTAACGTCAGACCTGTTACCAGTTCTAACACAGGCCGTTTTGCATCTTCACCGCTTGTCACCACAAACGGCGGTGCAAGCCCACGTCATATTTATGTTGGCTCCTTAGAAGGCAAGCTCTATAAGCTCAATGCTGCAACTGGCGCAACCATTTCAGCACCTTTAGAGTTAAACTCTGCGCTGCGCAGCACAGGCTGCCAAATCATGTCGACTATGGCAGTTGATGTCAATCAGGATATCGGTGTAATTCCCTGTGGGTCTTACCTCTTTAAAGTGCGCCTTAACGATGCCAGCACAACGACAGCCCCTGCACTAAATGCTCAGAGCCCCCTGCTTGAGCACAAACAGCTTGTCACGCTCAAAACCACACGTGTTCTGGGACCCAACCATAATGTCCGGCCTCAGCTCACCACAACAGTTTTACGTGAACCTAAACCCACAGGTCAAAGTATCAAGCTGGAACAAAACTTTGGTTTTAAAACCGGAGACTTTATCCGAGTTGAATCCACGACAAGTGGCAACATTTACACTGAAATCGATACGATTCCTGATGACGGTGCCTTAACTGTCAAAGGTGATGGTCTTTATCCAGTCGCTTCTCCCAGCCCCGATCCTCTGCTGTTTGGTGGCGAACTTGTCCATCTGGCCAACCATGTTGTGCGGCCACCTCGAGTTCCAGAGCCCCAGGCAACGCCTTACCCAACGCCTACCCCTGGGCCGGCGGGCTCCGATCCGGTAACCCGTTTCCCAGTTGGCCAGCCTGAAAACTTACAGGCCGGTGATTATCTGCGCTTCCCAACTCTGGATTCAAATACCAGCCTGCCTGGTATCCAGCCGGTTGTTGCCCAGATTTGTTCAAGCACCAATACAGACTGTGAACTGACCACAACCACGAAGTACACAGGCATCGAACGCTTTGTGCCTGGTGCAGCAGCTGATGGTACAGGTGGCCAGGAAGACGAAGCGGCATTTTATGTCACCGTTCCGGGAACCGCTCTGCAAACGCAGATAGCAACCGAGATGGCCAATACGCGTTATGTGCCATTTGAAAAGCTGACTCATCAGATTGTGGGCACAGCAAATTCTACTCAAGAATTTGAAATCGCCAGTATTAAAGACTTTAAGGCTGGCGATACCGTTCGCATTACCCATCAGGACGGCAATAGCCGTGGTCGTTACGAATATGGCGTGATTGACACAGTCTTCCCTGCAACACGTCGGATTAGACTCATTGGCTCGTTACTGGACGCTCCCGTTTCAGGTGATAACGTCGATATTATCGACAGCAATAACCGTGCCTTTGGACGCGTCACTAGCAGTCTGGGCTACTCTAACGGCAATATTCTTTCTGAACCCGTTTTACGCGGAAATGGCCAGCATGTTTATGTTCAGCACGGTAACACGGTTTATGAACTCAACTATGGCAATGACACAAGCTTTAAAGACAGCGCCAACTACCTGATTCTTCAGGCTGGCCGTCTGGAGCAAAACAACACAACCTTGAATGCCCTTTCGCGCTCAAGGCCCATGATCGATACCGACAAACTACTGACAGTTGATTCTGACCCCAGTGGCAAGACGGGAATCTTTATGAATCGTGTTCTTCTGCCGCTTAGCAGTACATCTGAGCGGCTAAATGACCTCTTCCCCATCCTGGCGCCCAATTCTCTGGGCCAGCTTCCCAGTCGTGCAGAGACGCGTCCTGTTCAACTGGGTGCCAGCGGCTACGTCATGTTCGGTGGCGGAAACGGGGTGGCATACAAATTACACAAGGATATCGCCTGGTAATGAAAAAACAGCAGTATCAATGGGTTCTTCTCAGTCTGGGGCTGGCTGTCAGCGTCGGCTGTACTGTGCCATTCCTCGTCAATCCGGGCCAGAGCTCAACAGGCTCTGGCACAGTCAACACCGGCGATAGCAGCAATCCAGGTGGGCTACCGATCTTTTTGCCTCAACCTGGTGCTAACGGCAATCCAGTTGTTTTGCCGTCTTCAGGTCCGGGGCTTGGGATTGTCGCATCTGATAATCCTGGCATTACGGGTCCTTTACCACAGCCAACCGTCACGCCATTTTTACCTAATCTGGCTCCCAATATCGATAATCAGATTATCGCCAATCCGCTGCCCATCATTCAGGCCAGTGGTCAGTTGACCTCTACACAACCGATTGTAAAATCGATTATCAAAGGTCGCGTACTCGGCTATAACCCAGCCAATGAGCGGTATGAAGCTCTGGCTAATGCTCAAGTCCGAGTGGATAGCAATCTTTCATTAACGACTGACGCCAGCGGTTTTTATACAACCAGCACTGAATTTGACAAACTGGTCAGTATTTCAGCTGGGCATGACGGTTACGTCGCTTCTACAGTAACAGACGTACCGCCAGGCATTAATCGCGATGTCCACCTCAACCCACTTAATGAGCGGACAGCTTATCGTCAGGATACTTTCCCGGTAGCCGGATCTGTTACAAATCTCGCTCAGAACGGACGCCGTCCGCTAGTTGTCTTTACCGATGGCAATATGTCGATCTCTAATGCTGGTATACCCAGCAGTGGTAACGGCCGTTATAACCTGGATGTGCGATTAAAAGCCAATCGCGCTACCACCAGCGGCACTCTTTTTGCTTCAGTCATGGAAGACATTGGCAAAGTATCTGTGATTACTCAGTACGGCTATAGCGGTAATGTACAAGTACCAGTCCCGCCACCTCAACCTGTTCCGACGGCAACGCCATCGACTACCACAACGACAACCGGTCCTAAAGTAACACCGCTTAAATCAACTGAGCTACTGCTGTCTTTTGATCATCTGGTCAGCCCAGAAGCATTTGGTCAGTTAACCCTTAACTTCTCACCAGAAGCAGGAAGCAATCTGCAGGGCGGCGTTGTTCAGGTATATATGAATCTGCCTGATGGTGGGCGTGTTCTGGTTGCAAAGTATAACGACAATACTTCAGCATCTATTAATCAGACCGTACGCGTTCCCAAAATTGCCAACACTTCTTTTACAGTTGTGGCACATAGTGGTTCCTCACTACGCGGCAGTGACATTGTGGTTCCCAATCTGCAAGTTGGTAGTTCAGTTACCCGTACGTTCCTGCCTCCGCCAGCCTTTAACCAGATTGGCGATCAGACAGATTTTAGCGATCTAAACAAGACCCAGTTTGCCACCACTGACCTGACTCCTCAGATCAGCTGGAACAAACTCGCTAACGTAAACAGCTATCAACTTGATATTCAGGGTGAATTTGCTGATAGCTTCCGCTGGGAAGCTTACACGCTGGGAACGTCTCTGACTTACCCCGACTTTGGCGACCAGCATCCGCTGAGTCTGCGTTTAGGCCGCACTTATCGCGCACAGTTGCTGGCTAGTGACTTTGACATTGGCACATTTAATATTCTAAGTGCTCCCGCTCCTGCTCCAATGGACTGGCGTCAACCCAGCCGTCTTGAAAAAGTCTATGGTCAAAAAGTCGATGGTGACTTCGGCATCAAACTGCTGAACCCAACTGTCCGCAACTTTGCCCAGGGTTATCGCATCAGCTATAACTCGCTGACATTTCTGACTGACTAGCTGCTTGCTTGAGGCTAGTTGCTTTTAGCGACTAGCCAAAGAAAACAAACAAACTTTAGGCCCGGTTTAGATTAACTAAACCGGGCCTAAGTATTATTTTGCATTTAAAGCATCCAGCAACTGGCTACAAGCAATTCGCTGTTTAGTAGCTATATTTAGGGACTTGTTGAGCGCTAATCACCCACATCCCGACTTGCTGGGGAGTAGGAGCTGCGCCAACCATACCGCGAGCAGCCGCAGCGCCAGCTAAACGCTGAGCCAGTACAGCCTGGTCAGCGGGATTGCCATAAACAGCCAGGTCCTGGGCACGCCAAATGCCAACATCTTGCAATAAAGCTGCCTGAGCAGGTGCGGGGCCTGTACGGACTAAATCAGCGCTGCTAAGCCAGATCCGAACATTCTGAGAAATCTGAGCACGCTGAGCAGCAGGCGTAAAAATCGGTGTTGCGCCAGCTAATAGATTAAGAAAAGCTCGACCCACAACCCCCATGCCGCCGCCAACTTTTAATAAGCGCTCGGGACTGTTGATCATAAATAAGCTAAAACGAGAGGCCGCCTGAGGATCTCCGACAATTGAAGAGATACTGCCAGAAGCAGCCATACTAACGCCGTTGCTATAGCTTGCGCCGCTATAAGCATCAGTCTGATAGGCAGAAGCAGCATAACCAGGAGCACCCGTCTGGGCAACAGGGGCACCATTCTGAGTCGGAGCATAACCGTAATATGACGGCTGGCCACCTACTGATTGCACCATGGTTTTATCTTCCTCTTCTACCTTGATAAAGAAATTATAGGCCAAAGCATGGAGATCATTGCGTTTCAAAGCTTATGTAAGAATTAGACTTAGGTTAAATGATGTTAAAGAGTTTAAGTTCAAAAAATGAAACAGGGCTGCAGATCTGTTTATTATTGATCCACAGCCCATTGCTTAAAGCATATAGCAAGGCGTCTGCGCCTTTTTAGATAACCTCTAGTGCGGTTCCAGCTTCTTCTTCAGCACCAAATAGTTGAACCATCTGGGGATCAAACTGAATACCCGCATAACGTTTGAGTTCAGCAACAGCAATGGCCTGGCCTAGCGCTGCACGATGGGGACGATCTGACATCATCGCGCAGTAAGCGTCAACAATACTGAGAATGCGCGCTGGGATCGGAATTTGCTCGCCGACTAAGCCATCAGGATAGCCTGTGCCATCCCAACGCTCATGGGACCAACGGACCCATTTTGCCGCTTTTTCGTATTCAGGGCCCATTTCCATAATCCGCTGATAACCCGTAACCGGATGATTTTCGAGCTCCTGACGTTCTTCAGGACGCAGAGCACGCTGCTCCTGAATAAAGTCACATTGGTCAATTTGGCCCACATCATGCAGCAGGGCAGCAATCCGCAGGGATTCCCGATCTTCATCACTGAGCTCATAGTGCTCAGCAATCTGTGCGCAGAGATCAGCAAGATACTGACCAGAATAGGGATCCTGAGCAACTTCATAAGCGTCAGCCTGAGCACTCAGTTCCAGGATATCGTCCATGGTATAAGTCGAAGGCTTTTTCTTACGCAGGCCGCTACCGCCGCGAGATTTAAGGCCTGCCATTGGCGACATGCCCATCAGGATTACCAGGCCGTAGATCACCGAAATGGCATACAGGGCCATTGAGGCGTAAAACGTCAGGGCTTTTAAGCCCATGCCAGTCGATGTCAAAAAGCTCAGGTCCATTTATTCAATTACCTTTCAACTACCTTTCAAAAGTTCCAGAAAGGCCGGTTCTTCAAGTACGGTCAGACCAAGGGCCTGGGCTTTCTGGAGTTTACTGCCGGGTTTGTCTCCTACAATAACATAATCCAATGTGCGTGAAATAGTGCCCTTGACACTTCCTCCCAACGCTTCAATGGCTTTTGCAGCCTGAGGCCGAGACATAGACTCCAGACTACCTGTAATCACAAAACTTTTACCAAATAGCGCACCGTCAGTCGGCTTTAACATCGGCTCGCTAAAAGTCATCCCCAGATCTTTAAAGCGCTGCAGCAAAGCCTGGGTGCTTTCACTAGCAAAATAAGCTGCAACACTCTCAGCGATCTGACGACCAATGCCATGAATATTGGCAAACTCTTCACGGCTAGCCGCAGACAAGGCTTCTAAAGAGGGAAACACTTCAACTAAGAGCTGAGCCACACCTTTGCCGACATGACGAATGCCTAAGGCGTGAACAAAACGAGCTAACGGCACATCCTGCTTTTTACGTTTAAGCGTTTCAACCAATTTTTGTGAAGAGCGCTCACCCATTCGTTCTAAGCTTTCAAGCTGTTCAACAGTCAGGGTAAAAAAGTCAGTTGGGTCTTTAACCAGGTTACTAGCTAATAACTGTTCAATTAAAGCTTCTCCCAGCCCATCGATATCCATGGCATCACGCGAAACAAAATGAATCAAACGTGTTCGGACACGGTCTGGACAATCTTCGTTGGGGCAGCGAATAATTGGCCCCGAAGCGTCTGGTACCAGCGTTGTTGCACAAGTCGGGCAATTTTCTGGATAGCTGTATTCCTGCTCAGAGCCATTACGACGCTCAGCCAGACTGCGCACCACTTCGGGAATAATTTCTCCCGCTTTCTGGATCAAAACCCAGTCACCAATGCGAACATCTTTACGGCGGAGTTCTTCAGCATTGTGAAGCGTGGCGCGGGCAACACGGCTACCGGCCAGAAAAACAGACTCAAGTTCAGCTACGGGCGTAATCGCGCCTGTACGTCCAACTTGCAACGTCACGCCAAACACGCGGGTAATGGCCTGTTCAGCAGGGAATTTATAAGCAATTGCCCAGCGCGGGGTTTTAGACGTATAGCCGAGTTCTTCCTGCAGTCTGAGATTATTGACTTTAATCACAATCCCGTCAATCGCAAATGGGAAAGTCACAGCGTCTTCGTACCATTTTTGCACAACAGTCCAGACGGCTTCGATGCCAGAACAGATCTGAACATAAGGACTGGCCCTAAAACCCAGCTCACGGGCTAATTTAAGCGTCTCAGAATGACTCTCTGGCGCCAGTGAGCCCATCCTTCCACTATAAATAAACAAATCCAGTGAACGGCTGGCTGTAATACTGGGATCAAGCTGGCGTAAAGCTCCAGCAGCAGCATTACGTGGATTGGCAAATAGCGTTTCACCGGCAGCTTCACGTTCTGTGTTCAGGCGTTCAAAAGACGTTTTGGGCATATAAACTTCACCGCTCACCACAATCCGCTCTGGTAACTCATGCCCTTTGGGCTGATGTAACTTGAGCGGAAGTGAACGAATTGTGCGCAAATTAGCCGTTACATCTTCACCTTGAACCCCGTCACCTCGCGTTGCGCCAAGGCTAAAACGTCCTTGATCATAAGTCAAAGTAATCGCCAGGCCATCAATTTTAAGCTCAACGGCATATTCAATTGTCAGGTCCTCAGGACTTCGCTCTAACACCCGATAAATTCGCTGCTCAAAACTCTGAAGTTCTTCAAGATTAAAAGCATTATCCAGGCTATACAAGGCAAACTCATGGCTGACAACCGGCAGACGTCCGCTGAGCTTGGCGCCTACGCGCTGTGTCGGAGAATCTGGCGTGATCAGTTCAGGGTGAGCGGCTTCCAAATCAACTAAACGGCGATAAAGTTGATCATAGTCATAATCACTGATACTTGGCTGATCTAAGACATAATAAGCATAGTTATGACGGTTAAGCTCATCCCGTAGGGCATCCAGCTCATCTGTCATGGTTTGTAGCTCACTCAAGTCGGGACTGCTCTCCATTAGATTAGGCATCCTCAGACAGGGTCACACGATTACGACCCGCGCCTTTAGAGCGATACAGGGCAATGTCAGCGGCTTCCATCAAGGTTTTGGGCTGGGTTCCATGAGCCGGGAACATCGCCACCCCAATGCTAACCGTAATATTACGACCGCTAATCAGATGGCTAACATCGGTTTTTTCAACCGCACTGCGGATACGCTCAGCTACCATCATGGCTTTTTCACTATCAGCTTCTGGCATTAGAATCGTAAATTCTTCGCCGCCATAGCGAGCCGGAATATCAATTTCAGTGCGGATATTACGCTGAATCGTAGCTGCCACTAGTTTAATCACCTGGTCTCCAACTGGATGTCCCCAGGTGTCATTGACGTTTTTAAAGTGGTCAATGTCCATAATCAGCAGCGAAAAGACTTTATTAAACTGGCCTGACTTATCAATCTGGTCAATTAAACGCTGATCAAAGAAACGTCTGACGTAAAGATGAGTCATGCTATCTTTTGTAGCGAGCTCGTAGTTGCGAACGTTTTCAATCAGAATCGAAGCATAGTTGGCAAAACTAACCAGAATCGCTTCATCACGCTCATTAAAAGTCAGATAACCGCCACCACGCTTCTCTTTGTCAAAAACGGCCAGGATATAACTGACATAGGAGTCTTCGCCAATTTGTTTGTTCTGAATCGGCACAAATAAAGCATAACGGGCTTCAACCTGCCAGATCCGGCCTTCTTCCAGCATACAGATATGCGGCTCACCGGATTCGATTGTTTTGGCCAGGGCTTCATAAGAGCGATAAGGCAGCAGATTGCGCTGAGCAAAGGGTTCAGTGTTTTTGCAGCACATCACGCTCAGAGAATCCTGAGCATGATCAACTTTTAAAATCACACCCTTGCTGGCAGAAGTAGAAGCCAGCATCTCATCTAAGATTGCATGAAAAAGCTTATTTTCATCCAAAATAGAAATAAAGCGCATGGATATTTCAGACATTTTCTGAACACCCATATTGGCTTCAACAAGCTCAGCCTTTTGTTTACGCAACTTGTCAGAAGTCTGCTTGAGATCATCCATCAAAATAAACTTATAGATATCGATGCTGACTTGGCGGGCAATCATCGAAAGCAGAATGAGATCAGTAGCTTTGTAAAGCTCTTTGTTGAGCTTATCGCCAATTAACATACAGCCAACTAAATTGCCTTTAACAATCAGCGGGACCAAAAGATTTACGCCAATTTGGCGCAGATTATCTGCATGTGTCTTGTAAAAAGCAGGAAGTTTCTCGGCAATTTCATCAAGCGTCAGAGGATGTTTGGCTTCAGCCCAAAGTGAAATTTCTTTTGGGTCCAGACGCAAATAAAAATTGCCGTCCATACCCCTTACCGCAACAGATTGCAGAGCATATTTATATTTTGCATAAATCAGCACAGCCGCTTTAGTACAGGCGATTGTGCCCTTAGTCATATGCAGCAGGCGCTCCATTGACGATTTGATGTCAGGCGCTTCATTGGAGGTAATTTCTTCACCGATATCGTAGAGCGAGGACAGAGTATATAGCAGACGCTCAACTTCGACGCGGTCAAATTCCTCGAGAAAATTATCCAGGGTAATGTTCCCCAGATCGAGTTTTTGCTTAAGGGATGGTTCCAGCATGTTTCGTTATGACTTCACAGTGTCTCAGAGTCAGGGCCGAGCAAATCACGTACCAGTTCCGAAATGTCCTGAGGATAATAGATCACCGACATACCGTCGGGAGCAATTTTAGCAATCTGCTGGCCAATCACCCAGCCCTTGCCATAAAAACGAGAAGAATCTCCGCCAATATTAGACTTTGCATCCTGAAGCAGGCTTGCAAGTTTCTGGGGCTGAGCATAACGCACAATTTTAGCGCCATCTTCAAGTGTGGTCACTGTCGCGGCCGTGGACGAAAATAGTTCTCCACCTTCAGGCTTACGTGGCATCACCGGAGGCGGCGCTTTGCTGCCGGGGCCAGCCTGACCCGTTACCTGAACAGAATCAGCATTTTCAAGCTGAGATCGCTGCCCACTGGCAGGCTGAGCAGCAGGCGTCTGTGCGCCA
>CAJYHH010001156.1 GCA_913773825.1 Candidatus Sericytochromatia bacterium
TACGCAAACAGCCCTTCTGTTGTTAACAACAGAAGGGCTGTTTGCGTAAGAGCAATTTAAGCGCCGTTTTTAAACGCGGTATTGTCTTGGGGCTGTCCCTTTGACTTTGGCAGTGGGATTGCCGATAATTTTAATAACACCGTTTTTTTGCTGTGCGCTTTTTACTGTTTAAGACTTTTGTGACAGATGCGGGTACTCAAGATGATGGCACGTGACCCTCAGCTCAAGCTCCAGCCCAGACTCTTTATGCTGGCCCATTCTGGCCGTCACCTCAGTGGCTTGTTAGAATCTGCTCGCCAGCAGCAGCGTAGTTTTGCCGAATATCTCAGCCCAGTTCCCATTAACTGGGATGTGTTGCTCAGACAGGCAAGCCCTTTGCGCCAGACTCAGCTTGAATCTGAATCAGCTTTACATTTACCTGCCATGGCAGGGATTCAAGCCTATTTACAAGCACCTGCTCTTCAGCAGGAAATCAAGCTTCAGACAACGTACCAACTTCCGGAGCTGGTTTTTGAGCTGTTAGACCCTCGTGGCCAGAGTGTTCAGCAGCTTGAGATTCGCTGTGGTTGTTTTACAACGTTTGCTCAAGGACGCGCTGACCGTCAATTACTTGAATATCTGGCCACTCTGATTGGCTATGAGCTGGCCGCGCTAGGCTTTAGCTGCCAGCGCGGCGAGCAGGGCTTGGTCTTTGCTGCTGAGCCCGTTATGGCTGGCTGGAATCTCAACCTCAGGCATCTGAGTTATCCGGACAGTTCATTGACTCATCCACTTGAGCGCTGCAGCGCTGGACTGCATGAAGGCTTATCTAGCCGTCAGCAACAAGCGGGCCGTCTGGCTTTTGTTCATTGGGGACCTTATTTGTTAAATAATCAGCGCTGTGAAGTTGTGTTGCCCTTTAGTCCGGATCTCAGCAGTTTTGCTGAGGCTTTTGTCGAAGAACTTAATCAACAACTTGCACTTGTGCAGCTGGCTGCAGTCTGGACGCCTGCCCAAACCCTCTTGATTACCCATACCCAGCCTGGGCAAGCGATTCAGGTTCAGGCTTTGCCGCAGACACCCATCCAAGCGCCAGATTTACGCCTGGAACTGGCCTTGCCCGAAGGTCGCTTTGGGCGCTCAGAACAACTTCAGCCAGCCGCAGAACTCAAGCTTAATGGAGTTAGCATTGCGCTGAATGCGGCTCCTGAGCCGGGTCAATCAATGGATGTCTGCATTCGTTGGCTTACCCAACAGTTTAATCATTATCAGCAAATAACAGGTGTTCATGCTGCTGTGACGCCTGAGCAGCATCTGCATCTTCAGGCTTTGCGTCCCCAGCAGACGCTGGTGATAGACGCGGTGTCTGGATCATTTGAAGCCGCTTGTGGTCTGTCTGCGATGCAAATTGGAGGCCTGGACGAAGCGGGTTTAGATGCTGCACTTAAACGCTGGACCCTGTTATTAAATCAGGTTTTGCGCGATTTGCCAGAGCAAGATGTCTTTCGGCGTCTTGCTGAAGCAGCCCGACAGGTGCCCGCTTTAGCTGGGCATTATGATGATGGCGTACTCTGGAATGAGTCGGCTGTTACGCGTTTTATTGAGCCGATTATGCATTATCTTGAATTGATCACGCTTGAAGTTGATCAGTGTCTGAACAACACAAGCCAAACTGCAGTCAGTTTGCGTCCCCTGCAGCTGGAACTTGAAATGACGCCGCATCAGCCGCAAACCCCTTCACGGCCTGATCAAAATGAATCTGAGTCGTCTGAACAGCCGATTGCAAGATTTGATCATAAAATATGAGCTTAGCTGCTGATTTTCAGGCGTTTAAGCCTTTTCAGATTGTCTTGTTAACCGATTTTGGTCATCAGGATTCATATGTGGGTGTGCTCAAAGGGGTGATTTCAGGCATTTGTCCAGATATAAAAG
>CAJYHH010001157.1 GCA_913773825.1 Candidatus Sericytochromatia bacterium
AGCAGATGATGCCAACCCTGATTAGCGGGAACGCAATTGGCATTCCATTGCTTTTAATTATGCAAGTGCCTTTGCTGACGCTGATGTCTGTGCTGACGCCGATTTATGCGGGCATGCTGATTTATTATTTAATTGGCCGCAACAGCGCTGGCGAAATCCAGATTAGTCTGGATCCCGACCGCTTTACTTATCAGGTCTTGTGCCCAACCGTCATGGGGCAAACACCAGAAGTTCTGGAACGCTTTGAATACACCACTCAGCAACTCAAAGCCTTTGGTCTCGACAACACAGGTGCCCAGCACTGCCTAAAATTTAATTTTAAGGCTGATTCTGGTCTGGCTTTTGTGTGGCGCTCGTCTCAGTTTCCGCTGAATATGAATGCCGAAAAATCAGCTTATCTGGTCGAACATCTGCAAGAAACCTTAATGCTTTATCAGCGCCAGCAGCGTGACCAAACAAACAAAATCATTAACGGGCAAAACGCCTAAATGGCGCAATAGCGTTCTAGAGCAAGTGCTAAAGCAGCGGTACCCAGATCTGTTTTAAGGCGATTAGAAGTGCTTAAAACCCGCTCATAGAGGCCCGGCAGAACCTCGTTCAAACGTTGATTCAACAGCTCTGTTTGCAAGCCTGGTAAAGGCTCAGACCATTCTAAAGCCCAGGCCAGCAGGTTACCGGCTGTGCTGAGCAAAGCCGGAATGATCTGAACACCCTGAGCCAGTAAAACCGGTACGGCTTCAGGGTTAACGGCCAAAGGAAAAGCCTCAAGAATCAGGCTGGCTCTGACCTGATCAGCATGGCGGGCGTCCAGCTTAAACGCTGATCCGCTCAAGACCAAAACATCACAAGCCAAGCTAGCTAAGTCATCAGGGCTAATCAGTTCAACCCCGTCGTGGCGCGTGCAAGAACCAAATTCATTTACAGTTTGAATCAAGGCCTGAATATCTAAGTCAGTGCCTTCATGCGCACAAATGGCGCCTTGCTGATCACTAACAGCCAAAATTTTAGCTCCAGCTGCCGTCAACTGTCTTGCCAGCGCCTGAGCATCAGAGCCAAATCCCTGAATGACAACGCTGAGTCCTGATAGCTCACGTCCTTGATGGCGCAAGGCTTCGCTGAGGATCACAAACAAGCCTGAACCAGCCGCGCTTTCAGCACTGGGTAAACCGCCCAGCGCTTCAGGTTTACCGCTTAGGGACTTCTGATCTTGGTTTTGCAAAGCACTGAGTAAAACCGAACAATCGCTGTCAGTCAGGTCTGAAACAGTCAAAACATCCCGACCAGAACTCAGAAGATCAGCAAAAGTTGCAACATAAGCGCTTAATAAGCGCCCGCGCTCGGCTGAAGAAAATTCAGCTTGGGTGAGAATCCCACCTGCAGCGCCTTTAAAAGGTAAGCCGATTAAAGCTGACTGCCAGCCATAAAACGCAGCCTGGGCCTGTAACTCAGCACTTTCTAAATCAGCATCCAGCCGCAGGGGACCGATACTTAAGCTCGCGGCTTGCTGAACTCGCCAGGCCGGCACAGCCGTAAAACTGCCGTCATCACGGATCAGCAAAAGCTCAGCAGATAGTGTGCGTGGGCAAAGTTTAAAACGGGCTTCAGCTTCAGAACTAAAATCCAGCAGCTTAAGCGCTTTATCCAGCACAAAACGACTTTGCGTCAGGAGGTCTACTGAGTGACTATCCATTAAGATGCAGCCGAAAGACTGGGCTTGCCCAGTACAATATGGTGCTCATGGCAGCGGGGTTCGTATTCTTCATCGCCAATCATGACAGTCGGGCTGTCATAAGGCGCAGGCAAGCCACTGATCAGGCGCTGGGTCAGGTCAGCTGGACGGGTACAGACTTCACAGCCTGCCTGCAGCGGAAACGCCCGATCGCAGCGCTGAATCAGATCTCGCATGGTCAAACCATGGCGTTCAAAATGACGCAGAGGAAAATATTCACCGCGAAAATCGCGATCAAGCCCTGATAAATAAACTGAGACACCAGCAGCTTGAAGTTTATCAATCACAGCAAGCAAACCACCGTCGAGTAAGAACACTTCATCAATCAGGCAGGCCCGCAGCGGAGACTCAGCCCGAAATGTATTGCGTAAGCCCAGTGCACCTGAAATAGAAGTGGGTAAATCAGCCAGAAAATCAACGGGCGCTGCTAAAGCACGCTCAACAATTAAAAACAGTTCTCCGCTATTGGCCACACCCAAAGCCTGTACATCCCGACAGTCCAGATCGCGTGAACGGATAAAGCTGCCGTCACGGGTATCCTGTACGGGTTTAAAAGCTAAAAAAGAGAGCGCCTGGCGAGAAAGATCCTCGGCCTGTTGCACAAGATAGCGGGACTTACCGCTTTTCATCGGTCCGTAGCAGATTTCTGCAACGGGCTCTGAGAGCGTCTGCATGAGCGTCAATTCCTGGTGATCTGAGATACATTAGCTTAGCACGGCTCTGAACAGTCGACCAGTAGCTGATAGCTGGTGGATTTTGCACATAACCGAATAAATTAGAATAGCAAAGATTAGATCATTTTTTTGGCTAAATTTACAATGATTTAGAACAATGTATTAAATTGTTTCTAAATGTAACTAAGCAAGAAAGAACGCGAATCTGAGTCAAAAACAGATTATTGACCAATAGCTGAGGGCTTAGGTTCTCTCAAGCAGCGAGATTTTTTTGGATTTTGCGCTAAAATCAAAGTATGTTGAAAGATCACTTAAACGCCCTCGCTCTGGTCGTCAAACTTCTGAGCATGAGTTTTGTCATAGCCCTGCTGCTTAGCGCTTGCCAGACTCTTACCCCCAATCAGACTAAGACACCTTCTGACCAAACATCTGAAGCTCAGGAATTTATTTATAACGTCCCTTGGGGTAAAGGATAAAGCAAAGGCTGAAGCCAGGCCGCTAAATGTTGATAAAAGCCCCTGGCAGCGGGCGGCAGGAGCTTATTTTGACGCCAGGCCAGATACAGCGAGTGTTGAAGCTCAAAGGGCGCTTGATCTAAAACGCTTAAACTCCCGCGCCGAATCCGATCACTGACAACAATTTCAGGCAAAAACAAAGCGCCAAGCCCCTGCTCAGCTAATGCCAAAGCGGTATACAGAGAGTCTACTTCTGCGACCACTCGACGCGGAAACAGATCGTCTTTCCAATAGTCCAGCCCTAAGCTAGTCCCGTGTAGCCAGCCCGGCACAATAAAACCCAGCTCCTGCCAGTCAGGCGCTAAAGCAGGATGCCCGACCACAAGATAGGGCATATTGGGACCTTTTAAACAAGCTAACTTAGGCTCACGCGGTGCTGAAATCATCAGACCCAAATCCGCTGTGCCCTGTAATAAAGCCTGCTCTAAACGATCCTGAGGCAGCATAAACACCCTCGGAAACACAGCCGGATAAGCCCGGCAAAATTCACCCAGCAGCTCTGGCAAAAGATGGACCCCCCAAAAATCAGCCCAGGCCACTTTTAATTCACCCGCTGGCTCAGAACTCTTGAGATGCGCAAAAGCATCCCCTAATTCCTGATAACTCTGCACAATCAGCAGAGCGCGCTCGCGCAAGAGCTCACCAGCAGCTGTCAGATACCGGGCTTTGCGGTCAAACAAACTGACTTTTAATAACTGCTCCATGCGTTGTAATGCTTTGCTTAAAGCCTGTTGGGTAATATTCAGACGGCTCGCGGCCTGGCCAATATGCCCAGTTTCGGCCAGCACTAAAAAATAGCGTAGCCACTCAACGGGCAATTGCTCGACCAGCGCTGGATAGAGCAGGTCGGAAGGTTCAGTCGGCACAGGGCAAGCCGCCTGCAGCCTGATCTAAAAGCGGAATAAATTCAGGCCCAAAGCTGAGCTGCAGCTGTTGCTCAGCAGCAATCTGGCGGACCTGATTGACCCATTTAGGCGCAGGCAGGCCAAATTGC
>CAJYHH010001158.1 GCA_913773825.1 Candidatus Sericytochromatia bacterium
GCCCCCTTACAGCAACGATCCCTTCGACAAACCCGGCACCAAGCCCCCCAGCTATGGCCATGATAAACCGAGCTATCCTTCTTATCCCAGCTACCCGAGCTATCCTAGCTACCCTTCTTACCCCAGCACGCCCAGCTACCCCGATTATGGCAGCGACCCCTATAACAATGACTACGGCAATAACTATGGCAACGATTACGACGTAAGCCGCGCCTTTGACCGTCTGCGCTCTGCTGAAGGCAATCGCACCGATGCAGAAGCCGCTCTGCGCCTGGTGACCTCTGCCCGTCGTTCTTATGAATCGCTTGATGACGTTGTTAGCAGCTATCTGAGCCTGCTCTACGCTGAAGGTGGTTCTGCCAACACCAGTGACGCCATGAGCAACTTCCGCATGATTGACCGCAACCTGCGTTCTGGCGAATCCCGTGGTCGTGCCACTGAAAGCTTCAATATGCTGCTCCGTGCTGAAGGTGGCTCCAGCAGCACCAGTGATGCTCAGGGCAATTACGAACTGATTGACCGTCATCTCCGCAGCTA
Organism: Candidatus Sericytochromatia bacterium; assembly: GCA_913773825.1. GTDB lineage: Bacteria > Cyanobacteriota > Sericytochromatia > UBA7694 > UBA7694 > CAJYHH01. The sequence continues at coordinate 538 of CAJYHH010001158.1, forward strand.
CGATGATCGCAGCAGCGAGGCAGAACGTTTTAACAGCATCCTGCGTGGCGAAGGTGGCCAGAGCTATACATCCAGCGCCCGCCGCACCTACTCTATGCTCAAAGGCTATTAAGCCCCAAAGCGCCCAACAGATTTATTGATTTAGTCCACACACAAATGCACAGCCCGACCCCCTGGTCGGGTTTTTTAATTGTGAAAAAGGGAAGGACTGTGAGAGTTGTGTGCCTTGGCAACAATCCCATACAGACACACAGCCTTCATAGCTCACAGCCCGCTTTATTTAATCGCGCCACCGCCAAGTTGGCGCAGCAAGTACTGATGCCAGTCGGGCAGCGCTTTAGGATTTTGGCTGCTGCTGATTAACTCAGTCTGAGACTGCACGCGCAATGGGCTTTGAAGCTGACTGGCTTTAGCAACCAGAGTAACAAATTCATTAAGTTGACTATGGCCACTCAGATCCATTTGGGCTGTCTGAGCCAGACTGGCAACTTCGCTGAGTTTACGGTCACGGGCAAACACAGATCCCCGCATAATTTCAGCATATTCAGCAACCGCTGTTGCGAGCTTAAACGAAGGGCTGGCATTGCGAAATGAGGTTTCATCAGCCAGTGCAACTGGCTTACTCAATTCCTGAATGCGGTTATAGTTGGCCACATCCTGATAACGCAGACTAACCGTAGCCAAATCTCCAGCTTTGACACCGGCTTTAACCCGGACTTCATAAAGGGCTGTGACGCTGTGATTAGCGCCTATTTCACCGGCGTCAATCGCATCATTGCGAAAGTCTTTATCCGCAATATTGCGGTTTTCATAGCCCAGTAATCGGTACTGCTCAACGGTTTCTTTGTTAAACGAAACCTGGATTTTAGCATCTTTAGCGATCGTCTGAAGTGTGCTGGTCAAGTCACTGCCCAGGACTTTTTGGGCTTCAGCCAATGTATCAATGTAAGCGTAAGTGCCATCCCCCTGATTGGCAAGTTGCTCCATCAGCGTATCATTGTACTCACCCATCCCAAAGCCTAAGGTTGTCAGGCTAATCCCTGACTCACTCTGCTGCTTGATTTTGCTTAAAATGGCATCTGGGCCTGTTGCTCCTACATTGGCAACACCGTCAGAGCAGAGAATCACCCGATTGATCGCACCTTGGCGAAACTGTTTGCTAGCTTGTTGATAAGCCAGCAATAAACCGGCTTCAGCATTGGTTGAACCCTCGGGGCGCAAGCTGTCGATAGCAGTTAAAATAGCCGCGGGATGATTTACAGCAGTATGTTCTAACGCAACTCGGGCATCTGTCCCATAAATCACTAATCCAACGCTATCCCTAGGCCGCAGTTGGCTAACAAGCTGACTCAGGCTCTTTTTAACTAACTCCAGACGGTCATCCCGATTCATTGAGCCTGACACATCTACCACAAAGGTCAGATTGGCGTCCTGACGCTGGCGATCCAGAATCTCTTTGCCTTGAATCCCAATCCGCAGCATGCGGGTCTCATTCTCACCAAAATAGGACGGAGCCAATTCTGTGTGAATCGCCAGCGCCTGGCCCACAGGCTGAGGATAGCGATAGTTAAAAGCATTGAGATATTCTTCAGTTCGGACTGAATCTTTGGAGGGCATGCGATTGGCCATTAACTCACTGCGCCCCAGGCTATAAGAGCCTGTGTCAACATCCAGCGCAAAAGTTGAAAGCGGATCTGTACTGGTTTCAACAAAGGGATTGGTACCGTAATTGGTAAAAAAAGTATCGCGATAGGGATTTGGCATCAGCTCCGTCAAATGAGTTGAACCCGTTTGCCCAGGTTGAGCTGTTGGAAAGGGCTGTGGGCTAGATTCAGATCCAGGTGTCCCAAACGATGTGCCAGGAATTGGGGATGCTGGCCGACCCGATCCACTGCTTTGACCACTTATATTCGTTGAAGGCCGTGAATTACCTTGAGCGCCAACATAAACAGGTCTATGGTTCAACTGCGATGCCGTACTACAAGCCGTCAGACCAGAGAAACAAACGACACTCATCAGATACACAGTTTTTTTCATGACAATAACCCCTCTGAACTTAGCCAAAAATTCTGAGACTGAATGATTCTAATAACAATGACTGAAATGAATCTCAAAGACTAAAAATTTAGGTCTCTTAGCCTTTGAGACAAGTAGCTTGGTGAGCGCTTACTGAACCGCTTTGCCACCGAGTTGTTTAAGCAGAAAGTTCTGCCAGGCCGGCAGATTTTTATCGTTTTTGCTTTCTGCCACAATGGCATCCAGGCTTTTGACGGTAGTGGGCTGCTGCAGCGCTGCTGCTTTTTGGGCCAGAGTTGAAAATTCACTGATGAGCGTATCGCTAGGATAGGCATTTTGAGCGGTCCGGGCCAGCTCAACAACCTGACTAAGCTTACCTTCACGGGCAAAAATAGAGCCGCGCAAAATCTCAGCAAACTCAGCAACTGAAACTGCTAACCGTAAAGAGCCATCCGCATTGCTAAAGGCTTTTAAATCGCTGGCCTGTACAGCTTTATTGAGTTCTTTCACGCGATTGGCATCAGCCACATCTGCATAACGCAAATAGACTTTAGCCACTTCACCCGTACTGGCTTCTGGCTTAAAGCGCACTTCATACAGGGCTGTAACGCTATGGTTAGCACCGACTTCACCCGCATCTACGGTGTCATTGCGGAAGTCATCATCTGCAACATCACGGTTTTCGTAACCCAGCAGACGATATTGATCCACCAGCTCAGGATTAAACGCAACCTGGATTTTGACATCTTTGGCAATAATTTGCAGGGTGCTGGTCAGCTGGGTAACTAAGACACGCTGAGCTTCTTCAAAGGTATCGATATAGGCATAAGAGCCATCACCCTGATTCGCCAGCTGCTCCATCAGGGTGTCATTGTAATCGCCCATACCAAAGCCTAAAGTCGTCAGAGTAATTCCCGCTTCACTGTTCTGTTTAATTTTGCTAAGAATGGCTTCCGGGCCTGTATCCCCCACATTGGCAACCCCGTCAGAGCACAGAATCACACGGTTGATCAGGCCTGGACGCAAAGCTTTACTGGCTTCTTGGTAAGCCAGAGTTAAACCCGCTTCGGCATTTGTGGAGCCTTCAGGGCGTAGACTGTCAATGGCACTGAGAATGGCATTTTTATCACTAACTGAAGTGTGTGCCAAAATGCTACGGGCATCTGTTCCGTAGATGACAATCCCAATTTTGTCAGTTGGGCGTAATTGATCCACCATCAGACGCAGACTGCGTTTAACGAGTTCCAGGCGGTTCGCTTGATTCATCGAGCCCGATACATCAATTACAAAAGTCAGGACGGCGTCCTGGCGGTCTTTATCCAGCACCTCTTTGCCCTGAATCCCGACCCGCAGCAGCTTTGTATCAGCCTCGCCAAAATAAGAGGGAATTAAATCAGTGTGAATCGCAAAAGCACCGGTTAGAGGCTGGCCATAGTGATAGTTAAAGTAATTGAGATACTCTTCAGTCCGGACTGAATTTTGGGGCGGCAATTGATTGGCATTGAGATAGCCACGTGCCAGGGTATAAGAAGCTGTGTCAACGTCAGCAGCAAAAGTTGAGAAGGGGTCAGTCGCGGCTTCGACAAAAGGATTAACGCCGTAATTGGTAAAGAAATTCTGACGGCTATCGCGAGTGACTTGATCTGGCCCCACAGGTCCGGCTGAAGGGGAAGGGACAGGTGAAGAACTAGGTGAGACACTAGGCAACGCGCTAGCAGAAGGTGAAGCCATTGGCGAAGCTGTAGCAGAAGCAGAGGGCAGGGCTGTTGGTATAGATGTTGCTGTAGCAGTGGGCGCTGGGGTTGGCATGGCGCTAGGTGCAGTGGTGGGGGTTGCAGACGGAAAGGGAAAATCAGAGGGAAGTGCCGTTGCGCTAGGCGAAGGAGTCGGGCTTGTCGGTGCGGGGCCACAGCTCGCTAAAGGGCTCACAGCCAGAGTTAACAGAGTAAACGCACACAGTCCACGCATTGGGCGCATAGGGGAAAATCCTCGCGGTCTCATTCAGGGTTCAGTCATCATAGATTGAAATTACTTTTTTGTAAATACCCATTTTTTGAGTAAAGAAATGGCTCAGGCAAGGATTGTTTACAAAGCACCGATAAGCAAAACGGATCCCTGATTCGCACTCTGGAGGCCTTGTTATGTCGAGTATTCATCGTAATCCGTCTTTACCCCCGCAGGCTAAGCCGGCAGCCGCTCCGGCCCCAAGTAACAGCCCGTCAACAGGTAAGGCTCCTGCAGCACCGACAAAACCAGGTAAAAATACGCCACCTGTTAATCTCCAGACTCCTCAGGATCTGTTTAAACCCGCTTCTGCCAAAGGCAAAAGTGCAACAAGCATTCCCTTATTAGACACTCAGCCAAGCGGGAAAACGTCTAAACCAGCTAAAGCCGCGCCGACAGGTAAAGTAAGCGCAGCCCCGATTGCGCCGGGTACCGTTGTAGGCCATCCCAAAGGGACGGGTTATTTTCCGCACAATAGCAAAATGGAAGGTGGCCATCTTGATATGCAGGGTAAGCCGTCCCTTTGGGATGGCCTACAACGGTACCCGGCGCAATCGGGGCTGCGCTTACTTTACCTGTCGGCGCGGCTTTAGC
>CAJYHH010001159.1 GCA_913773825.1 Candidatus Sericytochromatia bacterium
GTTTGCTTTACCTGCTTCTGCCCGAATCCTGACATCAGCACCGGGCCGCTGATGGCGAACGTCTACGGCGCTCAGGCTGGCGGCTAAATTGGGGTCGCGCTGACTGGCCTGGGTTTTAAAACGGCTAAAGACGTCTGTTGTTTCTTCACCGTGACGATTGGAAATCTCAACCTGGCCCTGCAGACTGCCAGTGTGTTCAGCACCGTTAATTGTGCGATAACTGCCCTGCATTCTGAGTTTGCCCTGCACGGAGTCACCGACTAATTTTCGGGCGTCTTCCGGTAAATACGGCACAGAGGCTGCTTCAGCCTGATCCAGATGAATCTCAGCTTCAGCCCGATCAACCACAACCTGAGCATCAAGCTTGCTTTGTTTAACGTCATAATTTAAGCCGGCTCGGACTTTGCCTTTGAGGGTGTCAGGGCTGGCTATGCCTTGGACGTTGCGATCCGGTACAGCTTCAGAGCCTGCAACATTTGAACTGCCTTTGGCCGGCGCTCGTTCAAAATGGGCTTTTAAGCCGCTGGGTTCAGCTGTAAAACGCGTATGGCCATTGAGCTGTAGATTCAGCTGGCCACCACCTGCAACCTGAGCAGATAAAGGCAGATTATTCAATTCCAGGCTTTTGGGGCGCAGGTAAATCTTGCCATCTTTGTTTTCAATGTTCATGTCAAAGCCCATCGCTTTGAGCTGGGGCAAGGCGTATTTTTCTAATCCAGCTTCGCCCATTTTTAAACGGACCCAGCTGCCAAAACCAGGGGACTCTAGATATAACTGGCCCTGGGGATCCGATTTAATTACAATTGGGCGTGTTGCGAGAGATCCACTGCGAGCCTGAATCACATAGCCTGGGCCATAGCCATCGCGGTCACCAGATGGCACCCAGCGGGCATCCATATCAACCCAGCCCCCGGTTTTATCAATCACGGCCTGACGAATCCCACTGACCAGAGGGCCTGTCCAGTCAAAGGTCAGATTGCCAGAGGCTGTACCGTTTAAGTCATTGCGGCTGCGATCGGTAATCCCATCTACGTCACTTAAATCAATCTCTAGTTCGGCTTTAAGATCGCGATAACGGGCATGCAGAGTAGGCGCTTCGGGTGCCGGATAAAAAGTCAGGCTTTTTTGGTCTGTATCATAAGTCAGCACTGAGCCTTCAACCCGTAACTTTTGCATCAGGCTGTCGTCAATTTTGCCCTGCAGTGCACCCAGTTCATGATTATCGATGCGGCCATTGCTGTTGCCGTCTGCGGCATGAGCGGCAGCCAGCCATTCCTGGGCTTCATACTTCACTGCACCGACATCAGCGTAGCCGGTGCGGCTGTCATTAAGTGAAAGCGAAACGGTGCTGGCAGCTGTACCTGTGCGACCCAACTGGCTGATTATATTAAGCAGATTGGGGTTGGCTTTGTTATCAAGCTGCCCGTCTAGGGCGTCAGCTAAAAACTTGTCGAAGTCTTCGCCCGGATTGCTTTGCTCAAACTCTTTTTTGATCGCTTCGTATTCCTGGCGACTGAGCTTATCATCACTCAGGGCCTGGGCCAGGGATCCTTCAGGTTTGCCCTGGGCTTTTTGCTGCCAGAGCTGCTGAATTTGATCGCGATCAAAACGAATGGACATGGGTAGAGTTATTTCCTGGCCGATTGCTTTCTTTCATCATAGCACCGGCAGCCCTTGAGCTTGCGTGGGATGCCGACTTTGTCGGCGTTTTGGGTGGTGGGCTATGCGAAGCAGAGCTTCGCGTTTTGGGTTATGAGTAGTGGGTGGTGGGTTCTAAGAGGAAGAAAAAATACAGCCCTGACTGTCAGTAAATAACTGTCAGTAAATAATAACTGGGTATGGCGGCACCGTTTACGGTGCCGTTCTCTAAAAAGCCACCAGCCAATCGCTACCAGCTCTTCCTGATAATTTCTTTGCTGCGGGCCAGATATTCTGTTTCATGTTCAGAGAGCTCTGGATGCAGGCGCGGATGTTTAAGCAGTTCTTCGAGCTCGTCAAAGATTTGATCCAGATTGTCTGAGTCCGGTTCATAGCCCACTGCGCTGGCCAGACTGTTAAAGCAGTTCAGCAAGCCAGCTTGATCGTCTTTTTCCAGGTAGTATTCCAGCATAATCGGGCGCACCATCAGACCTTGCCAGTGGGGGTGAGCGGTTTCTGCTGCTTCCTGAATTTCAAACACGCGATCAAAACGTCCCGCTTCACCATGAATACTGATTGCAGAAAGCGCTTCAGCTGGATCTAATACAGCCAGGGCCTGTGAAAATTCATCCAAAATATCTGAGGCCTGCTGATGCTGGCCATTAAAATGCAGCATTCTGGCAAAGCGCGCATAGACGCCCAGGCAGTCTGGGTTAGCTGCATTTTTAGTAATA
>CAJYHH010001160.1 GCA_913773825.1 Candidatus Sericytochromatia bacterium
AAATGGACAAATAACAGCTAAGCAATGAGTAATCCTCCTTTGATGCCACTTTCTACAGAAAAATCCACACAGAAACCCTTAGACAAACCAGGTCAAACCCGTCTGGCCATTTTACTCGGCAGCGCGGTGTTAGCTGGTGCTATTTTTACCACTCTGGGTTTTCGTTCAGCGCCTCAAAAATCAGCCGCCCCCAAACTGTTTTTGCCTGATCAACAGAGCTTACAGCTGATTCAGCCTGAAAAGGCCACAGAAGGCCTGCCCTATGAGCTGGGTTTAAGCTGGCAAAATCTGCCCCTGGAAGCTCAAGTCGCGCCTCAAAAAATGAGCTTGCGCTGGCAAGACGTTAGTTATACGGGCTTAGGCATTAAGCCCGTCAAAACCGTCACCCTAGGCCAGCAAGCCACCAACGCCAAACTGATTTTTGAAAGCCCTGGTGCCCACACCATCGACGTTTTAGGCCCAGATGGCGCGGTCTGGAAAAGTCTCAAAATCAACGTCGAGCCTTATCAGGCCTCGATTTATCCTGCCCGCTGGGAAGAAAACCGCTTCTTACCTCAAGATCCTGGGCGTTACCATATTTATGTCAATCTTCACTATGACGCCAAAAATTTGAAATCTACCCAGCGCCAGTATCTGCAAATTACCCAGGATGGTCAGATTTTAGAACGCTTATTAGTGTCTTCTGGCGCACTTGCGAAGATGACACCGCTAGGTAAATTTAAGCTGGGCTTTAAAGATTATTATCCCCGTTCAGCTCGTTATAACAACACCCCTATGCCTTTCTGGTCAGCAATTGATGTACCTGGACACCCCGGTGAATTTGGTTTTCATTCACTCGAAGACGGCGGCTACCAGTATTTACTGGGCCGTCCCGCTTCACACGGCTGTATTCGCATGTCCCGTTTGCCCAGCGTCGAAAAAGACCCTCAAACAGGCAAACCGATCTGGGGTGACCGCGGTGGCGCCCGCTGGATTTATGACCGCATCCCCGAAGGCACGGCGATTACGATGTTCCGCCATAAGCTTCAGGCCTTTCGCTTTGAAGATTTAGAGCGCTGGCAAATTCGTCAGGCCCGTGAATATCAAGCCGCTCAGCAGGCCAAGAACAAAGCCAAAACAAGCGCAAAAGTTTCTGCTACCCAAAGCGCGAAGCGGCTTTAAGTTAAGCTCTCAGAGCTGATATTCAGCTATTCGGCCAACCAGGTCACAAGCGTATAGCGTTCTCCGGCTGTAACTGGCGAGACTTCATGCAGCAAATCAGGATCAAAGGCCACAAGCATCCCCTGTTGGGGTGGTATCGGCACTCCCTGTAAACGCTCTGCCTGATCTGTGTTGCCTGAATAAGTCGCATCCGGGTGACGCAGCAAAAAACTTAGGCGGCCCCCCCGAAAACCAGGCTGGCTCTGGTGATCGTTAAGGAACAGTATTAAACTCAAGGCCCGCTGATTATAGACCTCTGCCTGACTGCGATCGCGGTGAGCGCGAAAATGATCCCCCTGCTGATATTTAAGAAACTGCGGCCGTTCATGGCGCGTATAGGCTTTGCCAAAATGCTGAGTAAAAGCAGGTGCCAAGGGTTCAAAGAGCTGAATCGCGCGTTTTTCAAGCTCAGCTGAGACCTTAAGCAAAGCCGTCTGGCGCGGGCTATGGCCTTGATAAAACTCAGCTTCGGCGGTTTCGCTTTCAGCAAGCTGAAGTTCAGATAACCATTCTTGGCAGGCACTAGGACTCAACAAATGAGGGATCAGCAAAAGCTGGCGCGACTGAATCAAGCACTGAATGGCTTGCCAAAGTGGGGATGACGTCATCATACAAGCCATGCTAACACAGGCCCAAAGCGCAACATGACGTTTTGGGGAATTTACGAAACAGAGAAACTACTCACCCATTTCTTTTTCCAGCGCAGCTGCAAAACGCAAAAACTGTTCAGCAAAGTTCTGGCGCTCAGCTTCAGTCCAATCCTGAGTTAAACGCAAAAACACGTCTTGCTGCCAGTCCCAGGCCTGTTGTGCTAATGTTTCGCCATTTTCTGTCAGGCTCAGAACCCGCACTCGCGCATCTTCAGCAGCTGGCTGTAAGTTAACAATCCCTGCTTTTTGAGCGCGGCTGACCAGTCTGCTGGCGGTAGAGTGTTCCACCTCCAGACTTTTGGCAATTTGGGCAATATTAGGCTGCTGGTCGCTCGATTCAGCGACAGCCTGCGCGACTAAGATTCCCGATAACTCCGCTTCAGACAAAGCAGACTGTTGTCTCGCAAAGCGCCGACCAAGTTTAAATAAAGCCCGGCTAGCGGCTTGCAGCGTGTCTTGATTTTTGGCTTGATGCTCTGTCATCTCTATAGCATACCGGATACAGACTGGCTTAAAAGACGAACATTCCATTAATATATGTATGATACATATATTTAATCAGGAGTTTGAGATGACCTTAAATCAGCTAAGTTTTTCACCAGCATCAGGATTTAGAACCGTGCTGGATTGGATTGAGGCCGTTAATGCCTGTAATCCAGACAGATTATTGGCTTTAAGTCATCAAGACATTGAACGGCTCGGCCCACGAGGTAGCACCCATGGGCATCAGGTGCTCGCTGATTGGCTCAATCAAGCTGGTATGCAATTTGTGATTCAAAGCCTTGAGCTCAATCACTCTTCTGAGAATGTGACCAGACTTCAACCTGATGCTGTTGAAATTTATGTCCGCCGCCAGGCAATCTGGACAAGTCCAGATGGGCAAAGCAGTCAGGCAGAGTGTCTGTCAATTTTTACTCTGACTCAGAACAGTTTAAATCAGCCTAAAATCAGAGCCTATGAACGCCGTATGCTCAAGTGAATGATTAGCTAAATCAGCGGCTAGTTGAGCCAGTGACGGCGCTTCCACCACAGAATAAACTCATTAATCGCCTGCTCTGTAGTTTGCACCGGTTTAAAACCTAATAACTGCCTGGCTTTTTCAATTGAAAGAGTTTGAGAGCGCCCCAGCATAATCACGCTATAGCGCGTTAAGGCGGGTTCAGGACTGTTGGGTTCAAGGCTGCTTGCGAGCTCCATCGCTTTGGCCAGACTATATGCTGCCCAAAAAGGGATTTTTTGCTGGCTGAGGTTTAAATCCAGGCGTTTAAAGACTTCTGCCAGCACTTCCCAGAGTCTGACGGGCTCACCAGCCGAGAGATTATAAATCTGGTTTAAAGCCGCACCTTCAGCGCGCAGCGCACAATCAATGCCCTGACAGACATTTATAACAGGGGTCAAATCAACCAGATTCTGTC
>CAJYHH010001161.1 GCA_913773825.1 Candidatus Sericytochromatia bacterium
TGAAGCCCTTATAGCTGAAACAGCTGAAACAGCTGAAACAGCTGATTCCAGTACGCCGGAACAAACAGATGCTGAGTCTGAAGCACCCGCCAGCATCAAGTTTACGGACTTTAAGCTTAAAACAGATTTGCAAAAAGCTTTAGATGAAGTCGGCTATGCTTCGCCCACTCCGATTCAGGCCCGCACGATTCCGCATTTGCTGCAGGGCCATGACGTCATTGGCTGCGCCCAGACCGGTACCGGCAAAACCGCTGCCTTTGCCATTCCAGTGCTTGAAAAGTTATCGGGTAAAGCCCAGCACCCCGAAGCGCTGATTATCACCCCCACTCGTGAGCTGGCTGAACAGATTTTTCAGAATATTCTCGACTATAGCCGCTATCTGCCCACACGCTCTGTTGTCATCTATGGGGGTGTGCCTTCACGCAGCCAGGAAAGTCAGCTTAAAAAAGGCTGCGATATTGTGATTGCCACGCCGGGCCGTCTGTTAGATCTGCTCAATCAACGCGCTGTCAGACTCTACGACATTAAGTTTCTGATTTTAGATGAAGCTGACCGCATGCTCGATATGGGTTTTATTCCCGATATCGAAAACATCATGACCTATGTGCCGCGTAAACGTCAGACCCTGTTGTTCTCTGCGACAATGCCGCCTGAAATTGAAAAACTGGCGCGTAAAATCACCGTGCCTGACGCAGAAATGATTGTAGAAGGCATCCGTTCTTCAGCCGCCGAAACCATTACCCAAAAGCTTTATCATGTTCAGGAACAAGACAAATTTCCGCTTTTGCTTGACCTGATTCGCAGCCAGGATATGACCTCAACAATTATTTTTAGCCGGACTAAAGTCGGCACGGCCAATCTGGCCAAACAGCTGATTAACAACGGCATTCCGGCCGCGACGATTCACTCCAATCTGACCCAGACTCAGCGTCAGTCTTCGCTGGATGGCTTTAAACGCGGTGACTACAAGATTCTGGTCGCCACAGACATTGCTGCCCGTGGTCTGGATATCACCCAGGTTTCACATGTCATTAACTACGACACGCCCACTCATCCAGAAGATTATGTCCACCGGATTGGCCGCACGGGCCGCGCTCAGTCAACCGGCGAAGCGTATACTTTCTGCAGCCCAGAAGAACGCAAATATCTGCGCAATATTGAGCGTCTGATTGGTCGCAGTGTCCCGGTTGCTGAAAGCACACCAGCTCCTAAACCCACTCGTCAATCTGAACAGAGCGAAAAAGCCAGCCGTCGCGGACATTTAGAACGTGTAGAGCGTGAAGAACGCTATGAAGCGCGTCGTGAAGATCGCTTTCAGGACAAATCCCGCGATGAAAGCCGCAAAAATCGCCCTGGACGTCAGGCGCGCCCTGAACGAGCTGAACGCCCGGTCAAAAACAAACGGGATCGTCAGGCTCTTCATGAGCCCACTCGCCATCAAAAACCCGATCAATCAGATCGGATTACCTTTTTAGATCGGCCTTTACATCTGGATTTGACGCCACAGGATGAAGTGTTTGAACCTAAACTTGAACCCTCACGCCGAGGCAAACACAAAAACCAGATGAAAGAAAATCCCCAGGCTCGTCGCCCCCAGCGGGATCTTCAGACAGAACCGGCTGGCC
>CAJYHH010001162.1 GCA_913773825.1 Candidatus Sericytochromatia bacterium
TCCAGCGCCTGACAAACCGGACACGTTTCGCTCTGGAGCCCAACATAATACAATGAGTGTGTGAACTTTGTTGCCAACACCACAAGCTTAAACCCAGTTAGCCTCTTTTTAAACACAGTCTTCGTGATCTTTCTGCAAGGAGCTGCTATGGGCCAGATTCAGACTTCTCAAACTCAAACCACCCAGTCGGTTCAGCAAATGATGCGCAAAGCGCCTGCTACCCAACAGACTGAGCGGCAAGCAAAAGCACCTGCCGCTAATGCTGACAAATTGAGCGCTCAAAGCCCCAATGCAACAACAGGCAGCTTGCCCAAAGAGAGCCTGAGATTTTTCTTTATTGCGGACAATCACTCACGCTCTGAGCTGTTTGAAGACTTTATCAAACTGGCCAATCAAGAAGACCCTGACCTGATTGTGGAAGGAGGCGATTTTGTTCATGACGGCACAGAGCCTGAAATCAAACGCGCCTACACCACCCGTCAGCAGCTGGAATCCCCGGTTTATATGGTTACCGGCAATCATGACGCAGAGCTACGTGGCCCGTTTAGCGAAGCCCCGCCCCATATTCCGCCTTTTCAGAGCTTTGACCAAAAAGGCGTTCACTTTATTCTGCTCGACAATGAAAACGAAACCTTAAGCGAAGAGCAGTTTCAGCAGCTTGAGGCAGACCTCAAAGCCAATCAAGGCAAACCCACTTTTTTGGCCATGCATGTGCCGCCCAAGCTCAGCAAAGAACCCCTAACCGTCACACTCGGCAAAAAGATTCCGCTCAACTTTGCCAGCCCGATGATGCGCGAACCTGAGCAAGTTAAACGGCTGCATAACTTATTGAAAGAATATGGCGTTAAAGCAGTCTTAGCCGGACATACTCACTTCCCTGATGAAGTGGTCGAAGACGGCATCCGCTATATTACTGCCGGCTCATCGGGTGGCCTTAACCCCACACCGGGTTTAGATAAAGAGTTTCTTGAAATTCAGGTCAAAGGAGATCAAGTCAGCGTTGAACGTCGCCAGCTCAAAGCAGAGACCAATGTGCTGACTTATGCAGCTGAAGCCCTCGATTTTTATCAGGATCTCAATCACTTTAACCATCAGAAATTAGGTTGGGATGATTTTTACCCCAGTGCCAATATTAACTACAGCGGCGGCGTGCGCTATGTCAGCACCGATCGCGGCACCAGCCTGGCTCCAACTGCCCATCTACAATTTGAGCGGATCGGCCCAACCGGCAAAGGCTCAGCTTTTGCTGCACTCAGCGTCTCTGCCGGGCCCCGTGATATAGGCGCCCAACTGGGCCTGGGTTATAAACACGCTCTAATTGGAGATTATAACCGGGGTGTGTTTGTTAGCGGTTCAGTGACAGGCAACGGCGGATATTTACACGGCCAGGCCAGCGGGGGCATCGGTTTTAAAGCGGGTGTAGGTGGCCAGTACAATAACTTGACGCTGGAGCTTGGCCAGGAATGGTCCACAAACTATAGTGCTCAGACCTTGACGGCCGGGTATCGGTTTTAGAGCAAGTCTGTTAGACAAACTCCCAAACTTGGACCGTCCACGGCTCTAGCTGGAGCTTGAGATTTTGAGCATCTGAAGCGTCATCACTCATAAAGCGCATCCAGCCACCGGGTAAATCCAGTGTCAGCTGGTGATTCTGGTTGGTGGGGTTAACCGCAATCAGCACCCGATCATGAGCCTATTCTCGCAGATAAACCATGGCCAGACCCTTTTCCCAGATAAAATCCACCGCCCCTCTTTGCAAGGCTGGATGGGCTTTGCGCAATTGAATGAACTGTTGATAAAGCTGATGAAGATGCCGGCCCGGCTCACGGGTCAGGCCTTCCCATTCCAGGGGGGGCAGCTCGTGCTGAGACTCAAACCAGCGCCAGTGAACTTCACCCCACTCATCCCCCATTCGGATCATAGGAATGCCCCAACCTGTCAGCAGCAGGACCGAAGCGAGCTGATAGCGCTGCAGGGACTGCTGCGGCGATAGCCCGGCTTCAAGCATACAGCTGATAAAACGCCCCTGGTCGTGGGTGCTGAGATAATTATAAATCTGCAGCGGAGAGGTATAAGCGCGCAGGCGAGGATTAAGCGCCTGTTTAAAAATCTCGGGTTCTTGCTCCTGCTCACGCATGACATTGCGAATAATATGGCAGTAGCTATCATGCCAGGTGGCATCCATCGGGCCTTCAGTGACCCGTTTTGGGTCATCTGGAATATGCTCAGCAAGATTGACAAACCCTTCGCCGCGCTGACGCTGATGCGCCCGCTCCGTGATCCAGGCTAAAAAACGGGGATGATCCAGCTGTTTGACGGCATCATAGCGAATCCCGTCAAAATGAAATTCTTTTAGCCAAAAATCAAGCAGCTCACAGTTAAACTCCCAGGCTGGCCAGCGCTGATGGGCTTCATCATAATAATCATAGTTCCATTCGGGATCGCTGGCCTGTTTGCGAAACCAATAATGATAGTCAATCCAGGTCAACGGACCGTCCTGGGTGACATGGTTAAAGAGCATATCGCCTACAAATCGCAGCCCACGATGATGACACTGATCGATCAAGCTTTTCAGTTCTTGAGGGCTGCCAAACGCTTTTTCGGTGGCAAACAGCCAGGCCGGATTATAGCCCCAGCTTTTGCGTCCCGCTAAAGTCACCGAGATAAATCTCATAGCTGATCCGCGCATAAGGATCAGCCAATTGTTCACCATCATGATGCCAATGATACGGCGCAAAAACAAGCTCACCGTTTTTAATCCAGATTTGCCCGGCCCGTTTAACTTCATCCACCGTGCGGGCATAAGAATCAATGATTTCAACCCAGGTATCTGGCTCCCAAAAGGGTGAACGCGTCTGGAGCTTAAAGCGATACCACCAGGCTCCGTCCTCAAGCGCAACCCGATAGCGACAGATGCCATCAGCGCCTTTTTGCATTGGCAGATCCTGCCAGTCACAAAATTCACCCTGAAGCACAACGGCCTGGTTATAAGGAGCCAGAAGTGAAAATTCAATTTCTGTAGCCATTTTTGGCACCTTCTGCTTACACATCACCCGAGCTTTAAAATCGGAGCATCTTGCCTGAAAATATATAAGGCACAGATACCGCTAAATCCGGCATCTGTGCCTCATTAAAAAACAAATAAAACAGGCGTGACTAAACTGCTGCCTCAGCTGGATCCGAGTGTTCAACAGCTTCAAGTTCAGGATGAACCTCAGCAGGGCCGAGATCATGCTCTGAAGTCTCCGGCTGATGTTCTGGGTATTCTTCAGTCTGCACATGGGCTTCACGCAGCCAGATCTGAGCTGACCAGGGGGACAGATTCAAGACTAGTTGACCTTCTGCGGGCATGTGTTGATCAGTCATCACCCGCATCCAGTTGCCTTCAGCAGCAGGAATTACCACGTTTTCGATCGCTTCATCACGCAGATTTAAGGCAATCAGCACTTGATCCTGATCATAACTGCGTAAAAAGGCAAGGGCGCGATTGTCTTCCCAGACAAATTCCAGCTCACCCTGTTGCAGGGCAGGATGGGCTTTGCGCAAAGCCAACAGCGTTTGGTGAAGCTTAAAGATATCCTGGCCAATGCCGTGTTCAATCCCGCTCCAGTCTAAGGGGCGGACTTCGCCAGCATCGTCACGAACACGCGCTTCACCCCATTCGTCACCCATTCTCAGCATCGGAATTCCAATCGCCGTCATCAGAATCACAACGCCCATCTGATAACGGTTCAGAGCCTGCTCCTCACTCAGTCCAGCCTGTCTCAGGGCATTCAGCAGACGAGGCTGATCGTGATTGCTGAGATAGTTCACCAGCTGCAGAGCGTGTTCATACCCACGTCGTCTGGCGTCTAGCGCGTTTTTAAGCGCTTCTTGATCGTCCATACTGCTGCAGAGATAATCTCTGACAATATGGCAGAAGCTATCATGCCAGCAGGCATCCATCGGGCCTTCGCCGCAGACTAAGCTGGGGTCATCAGGGATATGCTCAGCAATATTAAAAAAGGGCTTAGGCCCTGATTTATAATGGGCACGCTGGGTTAGCCAGCCCAAAAACTGAGGGTGATTCAGCTGTTTGACCGCATCGTAGCGAATCCCGTCGATATGAAACTCCTGCAGCCAATGATCCACAACCTGGCCGGCAAATTGCCAGGCTGGCCAACGGTCATAGTTTTCGTCATGTTTGTCGTAATTAAACTCAGGTCCCCAGTTAAAATCAGGATCGGTTGGCTCGCGGCTGAACCAATAATCGTGATCAATCTGGGTTAAGGGACAATCAGGTGTGACGTGATTAAACAGCATATCTGTAAATACACGGATTCCGCGACTGTGACAGGCATCGACCAAGGCTTTAAAATCTTGTGGCAAGCCGTAGGAAGACTCTGGAGCAAAGGGATAAGCCGGGTTATAACCCCAGCTGCGATCCCCCGGAAACTCAGCCACAGGCATCAGCTGCAGAGCTGTGACCCCAAGCTGCTGAAGATAGTCCAGGCGGTTAATCACTTTTTGAAACGTTCCTAAGCCCTCTGCATCAGCACCAAATTCGCCGATATGCAGCTCATAAGCAACCGTCTGCCAGGGATCGGGCTGGGCAACCGAATCAGCCTGCCATTGATAAGGCCCCACGACACGCTGACCATCTTGAACCAGCATGACAGCAGCTTTATTAGCTTCATCGACCTGAGTTGCCCAGGGATCAATCAACTCAACTACGGTACCCGGCTCCCAGAACCAGGACAGAGATTTAAGTTTATAGCGGTAGCGATATTCCCCGTCTTCAAGCTCAACGCTATAGCGCCAGACGCCTGTTTCGTCTTTGGTCATGGGGGTATCCTGCCAGTTGTTAAAATCAGCCTGCAGGAAAACTTCTTCGTTATAAGGGGCAAGTAAAGAGAGTTCGATGTTGGCGGCCATGTTGGAGACCTCGTTAAAAATTGACAAATTGAATAAAACTGGCAAATTCAGACAGATCAGAAAGAGAATCGATAGCTGAAAGTCAATCTGATTATACGGCCGGACCTTAGCGACTGAGTGCTGCAGCTCAGCTGATTTAATGAAACTTATATGACTTCAAACATCAGACAATTCA
>CAJYHH010001163.1 GCA_913773825.1 Candidatus Sericytochromatia bacterium
GGCAAGGGCTGTCCTGGCTCAATCAATTTGCCCGAATAAAAAAGCCATTCGCCGTTTAGCGGGATGCGAGGCTGATGTTCTGGTTGCCAATTCTGCAGATTTAAATGTCCGGCTGTTGCCTGGCTGCTCTTTCCTGCTGGCATACAGGACGTTAGCAATAACCCAGCCGCGAACCAAGTAAGGGCAAGAAATAGACTTACGCAGCGTTTAAACATTATTACCAGGCTTTATGTTTTGGCTCCATTCATTTTAAAATTTTTTCAATCAGACTCAAGGGCAGATGTTTTAAAGACTCAGATTTAGACTAAAATTTGCAATAAGTTTACATTTAAGGATTTAAACAAGAGGAGATTCTGATTGTGTACTTAAACAATAGCCTTTGCCATGCAGTGTCACTAACTGAATGTTTGATTCTGGGGGCTTAAATTCTGAAAGACGCTGACGCAGGCGTAAAACATAGGTGTCTAAAATTCTGCTAGTAGATGACTTTGTCGGCCACAGGGTATGCATCAGGCGCTGACGACTGAGGGCTCGATCTGGATGGCTAGCGAGTAAGTACAACAATTCAAACTCACTCTGTGTTAAATTCAGATTTTGCTCATTTAACCAAGCCTGTGAATTTTCAGATGTCAGTTTTAAACCCGCTATCTGAATCAGGCCTTCTGAACCATGAGACGTGATTTTTGCTTGTTCAATTTGCTGCTTAAAGTTTTCAGTTCGTCTTAATAAAGCGTTGATATAAGCCAATACTTCTTCAGCTAATAAAGGTTTTGCCAAAAAAACGTCTGCTCCAGCTTGTAAAGCGATCACCCGATCACGAGGCATCTGACGGGAAGATATGGCGATTAAGGGCAGGAGTGGATATTTAATCCCGAGCCATTTAAAAAATTGAGGACCATCAGTATCTAATAAGCTGAGTTCACACAGGAGCAAATCAAATCCATTTGTTTTTAATAGGCGTTTGGCTTGTGATGCTTTTTGGCAGCAAGTGACTTGAGAATAATGAGGGGCAATAATCGTGCTTAGATAACTTTGAAAAGCCAGGTCAGGCTCAATTAATAGAAGACGGACTTGAGTTTGTTTCACCCCCAAAAGTTACCATGTTCTCTAAAATGATGCCAAGCTTTTGTTTTCATTAGATTTCTATCATTTGCTCAAAGATACTTTGCCAATCTGAAAAAAAATACTTGAGCTTAGAACGTTTTGGCTTGAGGGGCTTTAAACGCTTTGCTGTAAAAGCCTGAGTTGTCAAAGCAGCAGACTTCTTTTTGGCCACCGCTTAACTTATCGCAGGCTTCGTTAATGCGCTTAACTCGCGTTTTGGCTTGTTTAGCTGAAGTTGCCCAATGAATCCAATCCACTCGCGCCAAGGTGGTGATGTTATTCCAGGTTTCCAGGGCCTCTGGGCAAGCGGTTAATGCTTCAAGCAGATCTTCAGGGACTTCTGGGTCGGGTTCTTTTTCAAGGGCTTGAATTTCAAAATGGACTGTATCACCAAAATTTGATTGGGCCTGTTTGAGTAAGTCTGCATCCAGACGTAACCAGTGGCTTTTATTTCCATCAGGCTCAAGTGTAGCTGTAAAAGACTGCCCATTTACTTTGCCTTCAATACTGGTTCGTCCCCGTCTAGGTAACTTGGCGCTGACTTCCAAAGGTAAAACCACAAACGCCCAACCGCTCTCATCCCCCGGTGCTTTAGGGCAAAGTAAGGTGGCGTCAAACTCAGAGCGGGTGTCTACTTGGGGCATAAAATGATTCTCCATGGAACATGCAATTAGATTAAGTGTAACTTACGCTTACGAGTGATCTGCAGCCAATATTGGTTGCCTAGCTGAAGCACAGGAAATGCTTGAGTTTTGAGCTAATCTTGGCGTGTCACCATATCGGGTTCAAGCACTGTATTGGCAGGACTTAAAGAGAGGGGAGCCCGTTTGGCCTGGCGTTTAAGCGCTTTGGGGTAAGTGGTTGCTTGTTTACTCATTTCGCTTTGCCAGGGTTTTAAAAAGCCTGGGCAGCGGCTACCTTGAGTGCTTTCAAGATCCTGAAGCATCAGCGGGGCGATGCTGTCTGGGTTGAGGCCTTTGACCTGGGTCAGATAGTTAAACAACAGCTCAGCTAAACGCAGCAGGGCAATATTGCCGGTGGCGTGAGTCTGCTCAAACAGCCAGGTGCTAAAGGCACCAAAGTGGGTATAGACGTCACCGTCTGGCCAGAGCTGACGAATACTGCGTCTAAAGTTGCCGCTGTTATAGGTCAGATCCCAGAAGCGCGCAAAGCGCTTAATGTTCTGCATTTGCATAAAGCTGATCTGATTGTTTTTGAGAATGT
>CAJYHH010001164.1 GCA_913773825.1 Candidatus Sericytochromatia bacterium
GGTTTGTCTGTTCTCGAGCGTCAGCAAAGTGAAGGATGGGGAGCCAAAGTCATCGACCGTCTCTCCCACGATCTGAAACTGGCCTTTCCCGATATGAGCGGCTTTTCTCCCAGAAATATCAAGTACATGCGCTCCTTTGCTGCAGCTTGGCCCTCTCGAGAATTAGTGCAACGCACCGTTGCACAATTGCCCTGGCGGAGCAATCTGACGCTGCTGGAGAAATTGCAGGATCCTGAGCTACGCCTCTGGTATGCCCAAAAAGCGATTGAGAATGGGATGGGCAAGGACATGCTTGCGATTCAAATCGAAACCCGCTTGCATGAACGTCAAGGAAAAGCCATCACCAATTTTCCAGCCGCTCTGCCACCCGCTGATTCAGACATGACTGCTCAGGTATTCAAAGACCCTTATGTCTTTGATTTTTTGGGGACAGCTGATCCGCGCAGAGAAGCAGAGCTTGAACAGAAACTGATTGACCATATTCAGCAGTTCCTACTGGAACTTGGCCAAGGATTTGCCTTCGTTGGGAGGCAGGTTGCAATGGAAGTTGGTGGCAGTGATTTTAAGCTCGACCTGCTGTTTTATCATCTGAAACTTCGCTGCTATGTGGTCATTGAACTCAAAGCTGGAAAATTTGAGCCCGGTCATGTAAGTCAGCTCAACTTTTATCTCAGTGTCGTAGATGACTTGCTGCGACATGCTGATGATAAGCCGTCAATCGGACTATTGCTCGTCAAGGACAAAAATCAGACAGTTGTTGAGTATTCCCTTGCAGGCTATACAAAGCCGATTGGCGTTGCTCAATGGGAACGGCAAATCACCAAAACATTGCCTAATGATCTGAAGGCCAGTTTGCCTAGTGTAGCCGAAATCGAAGCCGAACTAGCTGAAGATGATATTGATTAACTCAACTGACAATGTCAAATGTCCAACTTGCTAAATCGTGCTTCTGGAACAGTGCAATTGGATTATTAGATAGTCGCCTGATACGCTATTTAAATTGGCAAATTGAGCAGGCTACGTGTCTTGTTTTATCGATTCTTTGATCTTACATGCTTGGCCAGGAATCATGTAATACTTCAATTAGCCTTACGTAACCAACCACAAGCTTGATATATGGTCAAACTGCAATATAAAGAATATTATGGAGAACAATCATCTAATCCATGTCTTCAATACAGATTTCATATAGCAAAATGTTTATAGCGGGCAGTGATGCTGATGGTCAGGACATCTCTGCCCTTAATGAAGATTGTCATGTTCATGGTCGGCTAGAAATTAGGATTGGCAATCGAGCTGTTCCCTACCTGGGATACTTTGGGCCAGATGACGTGTGTTTCTCGGATTGGATCAATGAACTTGATGGTGTCTTAGAAGAGTTTGACGGCAAAACCACAGCGACCTATTTGTTTGATGAAGGTGAACAAGGCCAACCGGCATTTCTGTTTGAACGAGATCATGAACAGGTATTCCTTAGCATTGTTGATTCTGAAATATCCGGTGGTATGCGTGACAGGGAATGGCAGAGAGTTGCATTTAGCTTTCAAGATTTTGCTGAGCAAGTCAAAGCATTTAAAGCTGGCTTTATCAAAGAGCTTAGAGCAGCAGCCCCGAATGCATATACGCAATGGCTTAACAGCTTCGTTTCTTACAGCTAGAAGTTTACTGTGTCATGCTTTTGTGGTGAAAATCTGCGTGCCGATAAGTTGTTTACCGTCCAGATCATTGCTTTACACAGGTGTTATGATGAGAAGGAGGATAGCAGAGTGCGAGCACTATTAAAGAAAAAAGTTTCGATCATTCCTTTACTTATCGTGCTACTCAGTTTTGTCTTTGAGTTTTTATATCAGTACACATGCGGTGCCTGCAATTACACAAGAACAATTAATGGGTGGCAAGGGTTCTTCAAAGATGCTTCACCCATTTTATTTTTCATAGGCACAATCGGATTGTTGGTTTCTTTTTTTATAAACATCTTTAGTGTTCTGAAGTGGAAACGTTGATGGGAAAAAGTGATTCTAACCAAAACTTTGTTATAAAATGGGGCAAAAAATGATAAGAGATTGATTTTGCCCTGGTTAAAATGCAGTTGCTGGTGTATTGGATGGCATGATGAATTACTTTGGTAGGATCGAGAGTGGGTGTTTGAAAGAGGAATAAACCCGGTAACGGCTGTGAAAAAAATAAGATAGTCCGTGTTATAGTCTCTTAAAGAATGCATGTTTAGTGAGATTTCTAGCGTGAAATTTAACTGGATAAGAGGAATTGATGCTGAATTATCTCTTTATTTCAAGCCTGTTTCTGCTCACAAGTCCTTTTTCGGTTGGCCAGACAAAAAGCTACGAGCGTTATTACAGCGCAGAGCATCTTAGACAGCATCCTGGCCAAGAGATAACCTGGATTAAAATGAGCATCCAAAAATGTGGACTTAATGTCGACTATTGTATCGGTGAATATGGCATGAACCTGTCAGTTGGATTGAAAAATCGCAAAGAAGCCTATGGTGCTTATGGGGTTTGTCATAAACATTTGGACTCACAAAAAATCCCTTATTTCCGCTGTGGCATTCTTTGTGATGGTGGAGGCTTTAAAGTCTATGGTGATTCAAAAGTCAGGTTGATTCCTGACGATACATTCCGAGTTCGCTTACCTGGACAGGATGAAGGGCTAAATTTTGGTAAGCCAAATCCAGAACATCTGGAATTTGTGCTCTTTCAGAAATAGCTTAGGGTATAGTCTCGTTAGGCTCAGTTTAGAGTAAGTGAGATTAAATCATAGATGCTGCATAATGGCTCAGCAGATGATGAGCTGAAATGACTTTCAATCATACAAAAAGGGAAACGCCCTGCTTAAACGAACATCTGTCATGATTCTCCATGATGCCGGCATGATTCATGAGTAACAGATTCTATGAGGCTTCACAGAGCACGCTGGATGAGCTGGCGTCTTATCATACGCGCGGGACGTTTGATGATCTGCTCTCAGATTATGAAGGGCCATTTCGCGGGACCTATGAGGTTGTCGAGCGTTTTGAACGTGATGGTAAGCTTTGGGCGCGCTTCAGGCATTACTATTACCAACATCTGATCGATATTGAGCGAGATGAGGGTTTTATGGGCCAATTAATTGCTGTACCAGCGGAAGAAGCTCAACGCTTTGCGCTTGAAGAGAAAGCCAAGCAGCAAAATCAGAAAGATATGACAGACTAAAAATAGTCCTGAGTATCAGGACAAGTAGATGTTAGGGCAGACTGTCAGGCCGGGCTTGTCCCTAAAGAGTAACAAGACCCGGAACTCATGGCCCGTTTGACTTAAAATATGTCAAAAACGACATTTAGAACTAAGAAGATTTAAGCTCTTGAGCCATCATGCTCTGAAGATTAAATGTCTGACAATTGGCAGATTTAAAAACAAAACCTTTAAAATTGATCATTAATAAAGATTGTAGACAATAGAGTGCTTTTTTTGACAGTGACTTGTTCGGTGTTATATTATTTTAAAATTGTTTTCTGCTAACTATTGTCTAAAACGGCTGGTCTTTTAAACGGGGTAGGGGATAACCTTGAATTTTAATCTGCTCACTGAGAACCTTGTCAGTACTGATGCGCTGCGCGAAAAAAGAGTCAGGATTGCGGCATCTGAATACGCAAAGGCCCTGGATTTGTCTCAGCTTTACTTTTCTGAGCCCGATCCACAGCTTCTGAAACAGGCCTTAGGCCATCTTGACCAGGTATTGCGCCACCAGGCTACCCATGCAGATGCCTATTATCTGATGGCCTATTTATTTTATTTGCTCGATATGCTTCCACAAGCGCTTAAATACCTCAGGTCATGCCTGGGATTTGTTCCAGCGCATACTCAGGCTCTTCGCCTTCAGAAAGTCTTAGCTGCTGGGCATTTTCCTGAACCTGAGGTTGTGGGGCGGAGTCCGGGTCCAGAAGAATGGGACTCAGAAGCTTTATTTGATTCCCTGCTGCGAGAGATTCAGCAAGCGAATCTAAAAACCATGCAGATGCAGGTTCCGCTTTACCCTGATCCCACACCCGCAACTATTATGCTGCTAAGGGGCTTTGAGCAGGAACTCATCACATCCTTAGCGCTTTTTGCTAAACAAATCACGCAACTTGAAGCTGAGCTTGATACGTTTAGCCTGCAGCGAAGTCTGCTGCCTTTAGAAAAGCGTTTAGAGCAGGTCAGACGGCTTATTCACCAGAGCAAAAGACTGAGTGATTTGCTTAGCCAACTCAAAGCTGAAGCCGAACAGGTTCAAGCCTGTTTTGCCAAACCAGCAAGCGCTGAACTCGACAAAATTCTGGACCGCTGTGACTGGCTAGCTGATCGCCTTGATGAGTTGGAAGCTCAAAAAATCCCGATTACAAGTGTGCTGGCAGACTATCGTCAACTGGTCAAAACCGTTGAAGTCCTGCAGGATCTCTACGACGAAAACATTCATTAAAACAAAAGTCAGGTAAGCCGATGTCTCAATTTCCGACCGTCAGCAAAAGTACAGTTGAACCCTCACGTCTTGTCCCCGTCCAACAGGTTCAGGCGCCTGATCGTCTCAAGTCCAGTACCGAAGTCGAAACCCCCAGCCAGGATGTTCAGCAGCAAGCGCCGCCTAAGCGCACAGGCAGCCAGACAGCTTTGCCAAGCAGTGAAGAACGCACAGGCGACATTGCGATCGCTGAAACTCGAAGTGTCTCTCGCACCATGAGTGCCGAATTATTACCAGAACAACTGTCTCAGCCAGGGAGCAAAGTTGTGGAGTCAGGCTCTGAAGGCGCAAAAGCACCTGCTGACACACATTGGTACGATGACCGCGAAATGAACACCCTGTTGACGCAACGAGCTGGTCTTTTGCCGAATACCACCGCCATGGCACCGATCAGTTCTCAGGAAATCGGGATGATGCCAGGCTTTTTAGCTGAAACTCTGGCCAATGAATTTATCCGCATCAGCAATCTGCCACCAGGCCAGCATACTCTGCTCTTGCCCTATAACCACAACAATAATCACTGGACCGGCCTGCGCATTGATATCGATACCCGTCAGGCAGATAATCCGATTCAGTTTCGCTATATGGATTCAATTCTTGATGGCAATGGTCAAGCGCGCGGGATCCCTCTGGCATTAGCCACAGAGCTGACCTTTTTTACCAGTATGACTGGCCGTGACACCCAGATTCAGGCCACAACTCATTTTACTCAGACTGACGGCCACAGCTGCGGCCCTCTGACCGTTGAAAACCTGCTGACGCCCAACGCAGGCAATCTTGCGCCACATCCCAATCTGCTCGACCTGCGCAACACCCACCGTTTGGCTACAGGCATCGCACCCCAGGTCAGTAGCGCTTCGCCCTCATTTAGCGAACGCAACGCTAATCGGGCCAATGTTTTGAGCCAGCTCAAAGCCCTCAATCTGAGTCATGAAGAACTCACGGGACTGGCCAAAGCGCTAAGTGATTCAAAAGGTGATGTTCAAGCGTTTAAAAAATCGTTTTTGACTGTATTTAGCTCAAAGCTCACAAACAAGGAAAGTGCAGAAGCAAAAAGTTTGTCTAAACTGTATCAGGGCTTTGTGCAAACACCAAAAGTGGAACCGAAAACACCCATCATGCGCGATTTGGGCGACACTCAAGTCTTTTCATCCCGCATCACTCAATTTGGGCAGCCAAGTGCCAGCAGTAAGTTATTGGGAGTTAAAGTTGGACTTAGCCATATGCAGGCCAAATTATTGGGCTCAGGAGCCTATGATTCCAGAGAGCGCGTGGCACTTTTTCGCGAGGCCTTTGCTGAACGGAATCTCACGATTCCGGAACATCTTAACAACATTCTGGATCGAATTTCCGCGCAAGGTTCTGGAGCCGCTCTTTCTCAATTCGCAACCGATAAAGAGTTCCAGCTTAAGCCCTGTGAAATTGGTGAAACCTACCATATCCTGGCCGCCAGTCTGTTAATGGGTACTAACCAGATTAGCCGTATTGGCAACGAAAAAACCACGGATCCAGACTTTAGCAAAAAACAGCTTGGTTTGGCTGAAAGCGTGGGCCTAAGGATTAAAGACAAAACAAGCTTAGGCAAGTTTTCTGATAATAAAATCAACGAAGAGCTGCTTGCACCGTTTTTTATTGCCGACGGACCCCTGGCGACGGTTAATACCCTCCGAGACCATTTTCTTGAAGGGGCCGACCGAGATGGCGTGACAAATTTTCTGAACAAACACGCTCTTTTGCCCTCGACCGGAACAGAGGCGCCGAAACGCGTAGCGCTGTGGCTAAGCGACAAAACCAAAGAGGGCAACTGGGTGGACCTCAAAAGTGAAATTGCCCAGATTAGCGAGGAACTGAAAAAAGCCGGTGTAACCGAAGTGATCCTGATGGGTGACAAAATGAAGGATCTTTCAGCGATTGAAGCGGGTTTTGGGACGATCAAAACCTATAATCTGGCAGGTTTTCACTCACAGCCGCCCTTTGGCGAAATGCGCAACCAACTGCTGCTTCAAGACATGCTGTATCGAGAAGGCGGGATGATCTGCAACATTGGTAATAAGTCCGGCGGCCTTGACGGTGGGACTATGATTGGCATTCCCCAGGTTTTTATGGAAGCGGTGACGCCCGATAAAGGACCCTTCACCAGAATTGGTTTTTCAGCTACTTTTTCACCCTTCTGGAACCAGATCTGTACGGATCCCGGAACCGGTAAACTGGCCATCCCCGAAGGAGAACTTGCCCGTCAGGTTAGCATCTGCAGCGACACCCGGACCTGGCACCAGACCAGCACAGCGAAGACACCAGCGGATATCGCTAAGGACTGCAAGGCCGAAATTGATATGCATGTCTTACAAACCCCTCCTGATGTGCGGCGCGCACAGCTTCAAACCTATGCCCCTGGCTCCTCAGAGTCACTACCCGCTGCACTCGAAGAACTCTGTACACGTCAGGCTCCGCTACACGGAATTAAAGACTCAGCGGTCAAAACTCAGATCTATGAGCAGTTTACAGCTGAACTGCACAATAGCCTGAAAACGGCATTTAAAGATGATCTGAGAGAGATGCTTAAAAAATACGAATCTAAAGCGAAGACCGCTCTGATGCTTGATAAGCCAAGCGCAAGCCTTGAAGAAGCAGATAAACAGCAACTTAATCAGAATTTTGCCTCACTTGTTCAAGATATTGTCAAGGCAGAAAAATTGACAAAATCAGTTGAAATAAAGCTTTTAAAAGAGGTAGTGATGGAGTTTTCACGAGCAAATCGACCAAAAGCTGAATAAAGGGGCTTAAGTTGATGCTATTGATCATCACCGTCTTGTTTAAAATCGTCGAGCCTTCAGCTCAACTGGCTGATAAGCGTTCTTTTGCTTCTTCGCTTCTTGAGCCCAGAGTCAAGATAAAAAGCCTGCCTAGCACCTAAGGATCGCTTGCCAAACAGCAATCACACCTTCAAACTCTGAGTCAGTTCGATAACGTCCGCTGATCAGTCAGTTGGATGCCATGCGCCAGGCTAAGGGCTTCAGTTTGAGCAATTTTGCAGCAACCGAGCCAATCTAGAAACAGCCTTGAGCGTATTGAAGATCACAGTCTGACTGTGATTTAGCGCTGAATATTCCTGCATGGGGCTGGGTAAAAAGAATAAAGAAAGCATAAAGCTGCTGTAATTTATCTGCTCTTGAAAGGTATTTTTATCATGACCACAAATCTTGATGGCCGTGCTGTTGGCCTGAACAAAAATGTCTATGACACGCTCAAAGGACTTCAGCAGGCCCGTAAAGGCGAAGCCCTGACCCAGAGCGATCTGGACAAAGTTGTTAAAGAAATGGCCAAAGACGGCAAAATTGATGGGGCAGAAAGCGATTTGCTGAATGAAATTATGGCCCATTCGGTCAGTGTGGATGTGGCTCAAAGTGAGCACGATAGCAAACCCCTGAGCATCAAATTTGGTCAGGTGGCAGGTGATCTGCGCGAGCAGGCTCGCGATAAGGCCTCTGAAGTGGCGCGTCTATCCAGCATGTCCAGACGTGCCGGTCAGGATCGGGGCACAGTTGAGCTGGAAAGCTTAAAACAGACCCTGCGCCAGGATCAACAATTGGCAGGCCTTGAAGACGGTAGCAAAACCCGCTATGGAGCCAAAGGCGACGTGGCTTCAAAAATCCTGATTCAGGACGCGATTTTGCTGGAGCGCCGCGGACTGTTGATTCCAGAAGATAAAGCTTTTTTGTCTGAAATGATTGCCAAGCGGGGCTTGCCCCATCCTCAGAACCAGCTCAGCCCGCAAGACATACAGCGTCTGGATCAAATTGTCGAAAAAGCCCTGACCTATCTGGAGGGTCCCAATCCTGAGATTCAATTTGTCGATCAGCCGACTTTGCTGGGCGTGGGCTCAGCAGAAGGGGGTGAGCCCGCCGCTCAGTTCTCTGCGGTCGAAAAGAACTACCCGGCCCTGCTCGGCGAAGCGGATGCCGCCGTCCATGACGTGGAAGCCAGCACCCGTGAAGTTGGCCTGAGCCGCGAAGCGCAGAAAGAGCAAAAAGGCCGCGATATCGAAGCGGGCCGCAGCTTTGAGCGCATTGCCCAGGCCATTGAAGAAGCCGATCGCCAGTTTTTGCTGCTGCATGACAATGTCTTGCCCGCCATTAAACAAGAGCTGGATACGCTAAAATCTCAGACTGATCAACGTCTGCTGGCTCTGACGGGCAAAGCCAGCCTGGCAGAAGCCGAGCAAGCCCTGGACGCTGATCCGGGGCTGCGTGACCAGCTGCGTACAGACGCGACGCTGAATCAACTCAAAAGCCGTTATGCCACAGTCAGCGATCAATTCACCACCTTGACCCGTAAAATGCTGGCGCTGGACGAAGCCCGCGTTAAAGGCCTCAAAAGCCTGAGCAGCATCAAGATCATTGACCAGGAAATGAAGCAGCGCATTGCCTCGGTCCAGTCCATGTCGGCCAAACTGGGGACAGGGATGCTCAGCCTGAACGCCTTACGCGACGATATTCTAACGACCGCCAAAAAATTTGACGCTCTGGGCAGCCAGGCCACCGGTATCGAAGCCCGTGAACTGACCGGGGCAGACAACCAGGCCAGGCTGGGTGAGCTGGGGCAAAAGGCCCAAGAGTTGGATGCCACCGAAACAAAAGTCAAGTTTACCGACCGCGAGCTGGAAGGCTATAAAGCCCGCGCCACCGCTGTTGCTGACGACATGATCGCAGGCATGGACGAGTTGATTGCCAAATACGCCGCGACTTCGACCCATAATAAAAGCACTCTGGGGTTGCTCAGGGCGCAGCGGGAAACGCTGGTGGCCCAAAAAAAAGGCTTTGATACCCGCTTTGATCCGATTCAGGCCGTTCAGGCCTTAGAAGCCAGCCGCAGTAAAATCCTTGCCACCCTCAAGGGGCTGGTGCCCCAACATCTGGATATACGTGAATTTAAGGCGCTCAGAGGCCTTGACGGCGGCGTGACGGACTTTAGCAATGCCCATCAGGAAGTGCGCTCGGCCCATCGCTATGCCCAGGGTCAATCCCTGACGGCCAAGGGCTCGATTGGCTCAGCTCGGGATCTGGTGCTGGCCACCGGTGAAGAGCTGCAGGCGGCGATTAAACGGGCTGAAGCCGGCCA
>CAJYHH010001165.1 GCA_913773825.1 Candidatus Sericytochromatia bacterium
GATCCAGCTGACGCACCAGTTCCCAGACCAGTTGGCCGCGCTCTGGCCAAGGCTGTTCAGCAGAGCTGAGCAAACGCCGCAGCGCCTGCTCTGGGCGCAAAAACTGGATCCCACTACAAATGCCCAGCTTTTGAGCAATTTTCTGATTTAACCAGTGCTCCAGGCCTTGGCTGGGCACAATTAACCAGTCTTCAGCCAGAGGATGACGAAGCGGCTGAGACAAGGTTTGCAGCAGCGGAATCAACAGCGCTTCTGGCTGTTGTTCGGAAATAAGAGTAGGCATCAGCATCTATTTAAGCTAAACCGGTCTTGAAAGCGCATTAAGACTGGCATCGACCAGGGGTAGACATAGTTTCAGTATGGAGGATTCAGATCCGTCAGACAAGAGAGTAGGCCCAGCAGGGCGTTATTTGACAGTTTCTTTCATTTGACATGCAACCCGGACATCTCAATCGTTCAAAAATGCTCTCTCAAATGCCCCAAAAATCACAAAATCCTGGGCCAAACACAACATGCTCGACCCAGGTTACGCACAAGACACTTCATCGCAGTAAGGAGGAACGCCTAAAGCTCATGGATCTGAAATCAGACAGCTTCAAAAACCATGATTTATTAATATTTAATTATTTTAACGGCTTCTTGTCAAGCAGTATAAAAATCAGCTGACGTTCAGGCCTTCAGACCAGTAAAATAGATAAAATGACCAGACAAGGACATCAAATATGCATAAACCGCTCTCTCTAACGCTTAAGCTCAGTTTGCTCACGGCTTTGAGCTTAAGTTTGGCATCTCCAGCGCAAGCGGCCAATTGTGAGTTTCCGCCCGAACTCGAAGCCAAAGCCCAGGAATGGCTGGATGCTGAATTTGGAGTCGGGGTCGTAATAGCAAAAGTGATGCCAGATGGCCAGACGTGTTATCTCAAGCTGGGTCAGCAAGATACCGTCAGCAAAAAGCCGGTTGATGAAAACACTCTATTTGAAATTGGCTCAATTTCAAAAGTGTTTACCGCCCTGGCGATGCTGCGTCTGAACGAAGCCCAAAAACTTGAGCTGGATGAGTCTGTGCAGAGTTTATTGCCTGAAGTGAG
>CAJYHH010001166.1 GCA_913773825.1 Candidatus Sericytochromatia bacterium
TGCGATTGTTCCGGGTCTGTACCGCATGGACTTTGACACAGAGACTTATTTTCAAAACAGTGGCACAGAGGGTTTTTACCCTTTAGTGCAGGTGATTTTTGAAATTAAAGCTGATGATGAGCATTATCATATTCCGCTATTACTGAGCCCTTATGGGTATTCAACCTATCGCGGAAGCTAGTAGCTACTAGCTAAAAAAACAAAGATAAAGGCCCCTGGAAGTTTAATTCTTCCAGGGGCTTTTTATGTTTTTGTCTTTGCTTTAACGGCTTTCAGCTACCAGCTACGAGCCCCTAGCTGTTTGTTGCCAGTTTTTCGAGGCGTTTGGCGTGATCGGGGCCTGCTGCCAGTAGGCCACTTTTGCCGTTGCCGCGGACTTCTGTCAGGATCGTAATTTGACGATCTTCAGACTGAATTCTGAATTCCTGAATGGCTTCAACCACATCATGGTCGATGTATTTACAGCGTGAAGTATCAAGATAGACAACTGTGCCATTCGGAATACTTTCAAGCACATCAAGAATGCGGCTTTTATTCAGGAAGGTCAGATTTTCTGCAAAGACTAAGCGCCAAGCGCCGTCTGTTTCGACAATCTGAATGACTTCTGAACGATAGTGGCTATACAGAATAAACATGCCTGAGACAGCCAGACCAATTAAGACGCCAATTAGCAGGTCAGTCAGCACAATCGCAATCACCGTTACTAAATAAGGCAGAAACTGATCGCGGCCATCGCGATAAAGCGAGATCATTTGTTTGGGGCTGGCCAGCTTAAAGCCGGTCATAATCAAGACTGCCGCTAAGGCTGACAGCGGGATCATGTTAATAACAGGAGCTGCCAGCAGTACGGCCAGCAGAATCCAGAGGCCATGAAACATTGCTGATAGCTTGGTCTGTGCACCAGCTACCTGATTGACTGAGCTGCGGACAATTACTGATGTCATCGGCAGACCACCCGTTAAACCCGCCAGACCATTGCCTACGCCTTGTGCGATTAGCTCACGGTTTGTTGGAGTACGGCGCTTATGAGTATCCAGTTTGTCGATGGCTTCAATGGACAGCAGGGTTTCAATTGATGCAACCAGTGCAATCGTCAGGGCCACAATGTAAACCTGGGGATTGGCAAAGGCGCCAAAATCTGGAAAGCTTGTCTGTTGTAAAAAGTCTGAGAAACTGCGAATCGGCGGCAGTTGGACAAGATGATTGCCTTTTAGAGCCCATTCGGGTCTGACTGCCCCATACATCAGCGCCATCCCTGTGCCAAGCACAACGGCCAGCAATGAGCTGGGGATGGTTTTAATCTTTTTACCCAGGGTTTTGTCCCAGAGCAGCATGATCACAATGGCCATCACGCCGATCAGCAAAATCGGGGCTTGAAAATTCTGGATGGCGTCCCAAAGCATGGTAAACGTTGTGCCAATGCCTTCGTGGCCTCCACTAGAAGCGGCTTCATGACCATTTTGAACAGCATTGGCGACTTGGCTGGTGACTTCATTGTCATGAACAACAAAGCTTTCGGTGCCTTCATCTTCTTTGTCATAACCCATCAGATGGGGTAGCTGCTTCAGAATCAGAATCAGACCAATAGCGGATAACATCCCGCGAATAACAGCTGAAGGAATATACGAAGCAATGCTGCCTGCTTTGAGCAGACCCAGACCCACCTGGATCACGCCTGCTAGTAAAATAGCTGCCAACAAAGATTCAAAGCTTTGGAGCTGCATCGCTGCTGCTGCCACAATCGCCGTCAGGCCTGCTGCGGGACCACTAACGCTCAGCGGGGATTTACTCAGGGCACCCACCACAATGCCGCCCAGAATGCCAGTGATCAGGCCAGATAATAAAGGGGTTCCAGATGCGTGAGCAATGCCGAGACAGAGGGGGATTGCTACCAGAAAGACAGCAAGTGAAGAGGGCAAATCACGGGCTAAGTGTTTAAAGTTAAATTCTTTTAGGTAAGAATTTTCAGGTTTCATAGGCTCAAAAGTCTCCGGCCGTTCTCACGACCTTAAGATATTGTAAGAATATATGCCCGTGAGAGTATATTTTCTTTGATTTTATCAAGTAAATTCAAATCTAGCCTAAGTGTTTCTTAGGGTTAGATTAGTGTTTACTCAGATGAGCTGAGTGCCGGAAAGCGAATTGTAAACGTGGTGCCTTCGCTTTCGCTGCTGCTGACCTCAATATGGCCCTGGTGCCATTCAACCAGTTCTTTCACAATCGGCAGTCCCAAACCTGCTCCACCTTGCTGACGGTTGCGGTCGGCTTCAATGCGATAAAAGCGTTCAAAAATATGCGGCAGATTAGCAGCCGGGATTCCGGCGCCGTGATCGCGTACCACCAGCCAACAAGATCCATCCCGCTGATAAACTTTGACTTCAATAGGCGCTTCTGGGGGAGTAAAGCGCAGAGCGTTATCAATCAGATTGAGGACAATTCGGCGAATGGCGTTTTGATCACCTGACATTAAAGCTGAAGAACTGCCGCTGTAGCTGAGATTACCGTGTAGAAGTAAACGGGATTCCACAACCTGGCGCGCAACACTTGCTAAATTAAAGCGCTCTGAACGTGGTTTGCGATGTCGGGTTTGGGCTAATAACAGTAAATCTTCAACTAACTTACCCAGGCGATTTGATTCACGGCTGATAATCCCCAGACCTTCAGTCAGAATCTCAGGATTGCTTTGGCCACGTTTGAGCAGCAGTTCTGCATGGCCCTGAATCGCTGTTAGAGGTGAGCGTAACTCATGAGAAGCATCTGAGACAAAGCGCTGCTGGCGCTCAAACGTTTCGGCCATCTGAGCCAGCAGGGTATTAAAGGTCTGGGCTAAACGTCGGATCTGGTCGGGGGGCAGTTCGCGAGTATCAAGCTGGCCGAGGGTTTCAGACTGCATCATGCCTTCAATTTCAAAAGTCAGGCTGGCTAAGGGTTTTAAGATCTGACGAGCCAGCAGCCAGCCCACTATAATCGTTAGGGTTAGAGCAATGAGACTGCCAATTACCCAGAAGATCAGCAACTGTCTTAAAATGGCGTTGTATTCACCCATTGAGACCGCAACTTGTAAATCAGAAAAAGGTTTTCCTTCATGATCCAGTTGGGTACGGTAATAAAGTACCGGAATCACGCCGTGTGTATGGGTCTGCATATTTCCCAAAAACAGACTATTGGGCTCGTCAATTGAGATATCGCGGCCTTCTAAGTTTGGTGTGCGAATCGTGACGTTAGTGCTCAGATGGCGCATCTGGACAAAAAACACGCTCTCAAGCTGCAGGCCTTCTCCTAAGACCAGATAATCCTGCATGGAGCGATCTAAACGGCGCATCAGCTCACCGCTGGCAATTTCTGCGGGGGTCAGCTGTTTATAAATACTGACAATCCGGCGCTGCATATACGAAACAATATCTAACGTTTCGCGCGAAGCCTGCTCACGAAAATAGCCCTGCAGAGCGGTGCCGATCAAGGCACCAGGCAAAACCAGCAACATCACAGCCAATAGGCTGAAACCCAGCACCAGACGTCGGGTTAGGGTCATAGCGGGGAGAGCGGGCGAAGCCCGCGGCGGTGAGTGGTGAGTGGTGGGTTTTGGGTTTTAAGATTAAGAGAAAAGAAAAAATCTTGGGTGAAAGCTTGAGAGTGGCTGTATTTAAACTCACGACCCATCATCCAACACCTCAAATGGCCGGGCGGGTGCCCAGGGTTCGGGTGTCCAGAGTTTAGGATGCTAAGAGACCGGTTTGGGCCTGCCAGCAATTGCCCGGCCCTCACGCCGGTTCTTTCATGACATAGCCGACACCGCGGACGGTGTGCAGCAGGCGGGGGGCTTCACGCCGTTCGAGTTTGTCGCGCAGGGTGTGAATATATACATCCAGTACGTTATCCTGGCCGTCATAATCCCAGCCCCAGACTTTTTCTAAAATCTCGCTGCGGGTCAATACCTGGCGGGGGTGTTGTAAAAACAGCTGTAGCAGTTCAAACTCGCGTGGGGATAAGTCAATTGGCTGTTCGCCGCGCTGAACGGTGCGGGTGCGGATATTCAGCACCAGATCTTCAAACTGAAGTTCATTGCGCTGATTGGCGTTATAAAGCCGCAGATGCAGCCGGATGCGCGCAATCAGTTCTTCGAGATGAAAGGGTTTGGTGAGGTAGTCATTGGCGCCGGATTCTAGGCCTTCAACGCGCTCTAACACTTCACCTTTAGCCGTCAGGATAATAATCGGCACATCTGACGATTTGCGTAAGCGGCGGCAGATTTCAAGACCTTCCATGCCTGGCAGCATACGATCGAGTACGATCAGGTCAAAAGGCTGTTCACGGGCAGCGATTAGGCCGCGCATACCGTCATGTTCAACAGTGACTTCATAACCTTCGCATTTAAGCTCAAGTTCCATGAAGCGACTGATTTCGCGTTCGTCTTCAATGATCAGGATACGTGATTTGGTCATGGGCCTCTTCTTGAGTCTGGTCCGAAAGGTTTCGGAGAGTATAACAAAGGACCGTTCTGGTCCGCGAGAGTTTTGATTGCTTCAGCGTTTTTCTCGCCAGCTCAAGCAAAACTCGGTTGTCAGATTGGCCTCACCTCGCTGCCAGTTCGTAATGCGCAAAGTCTGAGGCGGATCGTCGAACCGCACAAAGGGCACAATGCCGGTATAACTTTCACCGGGCTGTAAAGGACGGCGTATAAATAGCGTCCGCTCGACTTCTGAAATCGCCAGGCTGGAGTCAATCAGTTCGCTTTCGCTGTCTACTGCACCCGTTGGCCAGGCGCGTTTAAAAAAGTTAAGCGCCAGTGCTGATGAGACGGGCTGTTGATTGGCCCGTTCAAGTACAATGGCAGCTGGGTCAACCCAGAGCACGTCCTGAGAGCGGTTGGTGACGCTGAGCTCAAAGAGCGTGGTGTGACGGGTATAGGGAATCACATAGCGCAGGGTTGAACCCCAAGGAGCTTTTGCTGTAGATAAAGCCTGGGCGGGGCCCAAATATTTGAGCTGCCAACTGGCATTGTCGCTGTCGCGTTTAAGCGGGGCGTGATCCGTGCAGGCCTGCAGCTCAAAGCGGGTGGGTTCATTGTCAATTTTGTCGGCACCCAATGTTAAACAGCCGCTCAGGCTCCCTGTGCCTGCCAGAAGGCTTAGGGCGATCAGGCCTTGTTTATAAGACTGTTTATAAGACTGTTTAAACGACTTTTTCACGTAGCTGCTTACGATCGTTGATGACGATCTTGTTTTTTTCAAGCTGAATCAGTTCGTCATCTTGGAAGTCCATTAACACACGCGTCAGGGTTTCGCGAGACGTTCCGGCAATGCTGGCGAATTCCTGTCGGGTCATTTTGTGAGGGATGTCGATTGCTTTGTCCTGACCTGGTGCGTGGTTTTCAGCCCAGTTGAGCAGAACCTGAGCCACACGTCCAGGGGCGCTTAAAAAAGCCAGGGTTTCGACGTGCTTGTCAGTGCGACGCAGACGATCACAGAGCGTCTGCATGATCTTGAGCGAAATTTCGGGGTTTTCGCGCAGCAGGCGCACAAAGTCTTCGCGTGAAATCATGACGATATTGACTTTATCCAGCGCAATCGCAGTAGCGGAGCGGGGTTCACCGTCGATGAGCGAAATTTCACCAAAGAAATTGCCTTCATCGAGCAGGCCGAGAATATGTTCACGTCCATCGTCAGCCATAATCACAATTTTGACTGTGCCTGACACAATCACATAAAGACTGCCGCCGAGGTCACCTTCGTAAAAAATCACCTGATTGCGGTCAAATTTACGTTCCCGGACGATCTGGGCCAGTTGGTTCAGTTCTTGTTCAGTAAGATTACTGAACAAGGAGCCTTTTTTAAAAAAGGCCGTGAGCTTTTCGATATTCATCATGGCTTGGCCGACATCTTCACTTCCTGACAAAATCAGAATCATTATAGCAGTTAGTTAAATCCGCTGCATCCGCGCTAGCTAGACTGTGCCTGAGTCTGGGTCAATCTGCCAACGCTTGTAAGTAAGCGGACTCGACGGCATCAGAGAAGCAAACAAAGATGACTTTTTCTGGCTGTTTATGCTCACTGAGCCAGGATTTAACTGTGTTGATCGCGATCTGGGTCGCTTGTACAAGCGGATAGCCGTAAACACCCGTGCTGATAGCCGGAAAAGCGATACTGGTTAAAGCATTTTCTTTAGCTAAGCTGAGACAGTTCAGGTAACAATTGGCCAGCAGTTTTGCTTCGCCATTTTGGCCTCCACGCCAGACGGGACCGACAGTGTGTAAAACATGATGCGCTTTGAGCTTAAAGCCCGGTGTGAGTTTCGCTTCGCCGGTTGGGCAGCCGTTTAGGTTGCGGCAGTATTCAAGCAGTTCTGGGCCAGCTGCGCGATGAATGGCGCCATCAACGCCGCCACCGCCAAGCAGACTTGAGTTGGCTGCATTGACAATGGCGTCAACTGTCAGACTGGTAATATCGCCTGTAATGATTTCTATCCGCTGGTTTAAACCTGATTCTGCTTGCATAAAAACTCCCTGACACAGATAATCAACAGACTACGTCGAAAGGTTGCTACCATGCAAGCTGAGCGCCTTAATTCTGAGTTTTTTGCCCGTCATTCTGTCGATGTGGCGCGTGAGCTGTTGGGGATGTATTTGATGACGGCGTTTGGGGGTGGGATCATCAGCGAAACTGAAGCTTATCGCCAGCAGGATGACCCGGCTTGCCATGCTTTTGGCGGGCGGCGTACTGCCCGCAATGAAACGATGTTTGCTGCTCCAGGCCAACTTTATGTCTATCGCATTCATCAGGTGTTTTGTCTAAATCTGACCACTGAAGCTAAAGATCTCGGCTGTGCCGTCTTGATCCGCGCAATTGAGCCGACTGATGGGATTGACTATATGCGCATCAACCGGCCAGTAGCTGATTTACGCCAGTTGACAAACGGTCCTGGCAAACTTTGTCAGGCGATGGGGATTAATCTGAGTTGGGACGGACAGGCATTGGGCGAGGCTCTCTGGGTTGAAGATCGCGGGCTGCGTTTGACTGACGCTGACATCACGATCACGGGCCGAATTGGGATTAGTCGTGGGCAGGAGCTACCCTGGCGCTTTCTGAAAAAAGTTTCAGTAAAAAAGTAAACCAGGCCTTTTCAGGCCAAGACTATCGGCCAAGAATAGCTGGTGGCTGTGTTTATAACCAGCAGGCCTTGAGAAAACTCAAGTCAAGCGCATGTTTGGGCTGAAAAACATTAAAACCTAAGGCTCATCCGCCTTAAATGGCGATCCTGTGCCGTTTGTCCATACTTGGCAAGGTTAACCCCAGTATAATGCATGCAGGAACTCGTACAGGACCCCTGTCGTCTTGTTAAAAGACAAGGAGAGATGTGATGGCATTTAACGAAGGACAAATTCGTCCCCCCAGCTTTAGCGTCGTAATTGGCATTGTAATCGGTCTGGCTGTACTGGTCTTTGTCAGTGCCAGCGTTGTGATTGTGCCTGCTGGTGAGCGCGCCGTGATTTTTGACAATCTGCGCGGTGTTTTGCAGGAAGTTCGCAATGAAGGGATGACGTTTGTCATGCCCTTTGTACAAAAAGCGGTTCGTTATGATGTTCGCACTCAGACTTACAACCTTGGGACCAATGACGCTGACGCCGCCAATGCGGGTGACAGTGAAGCGGCAATTGAAGCCCGTACAAAAGACGGCCAGACGGTTAAAATTGAATTGTCAGTCCGCTATCAGCCCCGCGCAGATGAGCTCTGGAAACTGCACCAGGAAGTCGGCCAGAGCTATCTCTACAAAATTATTGTGCCGGAAGTTCGTTCCGTGGTGCGCACGATTGTGGCTCAATATGACGTGATGGACGTTTATTCGTCTAAACGTCTGTTGATTCAGGGCCGCATAGAAGAAACCTTACGTAAAACTTTTGACAAGTACTACATTACCCTGAATGAAATCCTGATTCGCAACACTGTTTTCTCTGATGAGTTCCAAAAAGCGATTGAAGCCAAACAGGTTGCTTTGCAGGAAGCCCAGCGGATGGACTATGTTCTGCAAAAAGAAACCCAGGAAAAGAAGCGTAAGATCATTGAGGCAGAAGGGGATGCTCAATCGATTAAGATCCGTGGCCAGGCTCTGGCTGCAAACCCTCGTCTGATCCAGTATGAATATGTGCAAAAGCTGACGCCTGGTATCAAAAGCGTCATCACGGATCAGAACACAATCATGAACTTTAGCAATCTCTTTGACGATAAAGCAGGTAAGGAATGAAACGCCGATTTTTAGCGGCAGCCCTGGCTGTTGGGGCTGCCACCCTGACGATTGCCCCGGGCTTAAGCCAGACGCTTGCCCCAAGCGCCTCAGATACGCCCTTTCAGCTTGCTCAAGCAGCAAGCCCGCGCCCTGCTGCGCAGACTCCAGCACAAACACCAGCCCGTCAGGCTCAGCCTGCGGCAACTGCCCGCCCTGCCGCTACACCAACACCCCGTCCGGTGCCATCTGGCCCGACTGGTTCAGACCGCGTGCGCATTTTTGCTGATAAAGCGATTTATAAACGCCAGGAAAAACGTGCTGAAGCGATTGGTCACGTCAAAATTGTTCAGGACAACACGACTATCTACGCCGATCGCGTGCTGTACAACGAAGCGACTAAACAGTCGAATGTGGATGACGGCGTTAAAATTGTTCAGGTCAACAAAACCAAAGATCGCGGTCGTACGACGACCATTACAGCTGCTAAAATGACGGCTTTTCATCAGGAACGTCGAATGATTTTTCGCGATGATGTACGGATGGACCGCGATGCTGCAGCGCTTCCTGAGCCTGCTGAATACGCTGTTAGTAAAGCCGAAAAACGGGCACGTTCTGAACGAGCCGTTGAAAAAGCCCGTTCGGTGATCACCGCCAATCAGATGGAGTACTTTACCCGCACTGAAGACGCCAATCTTGAAGGTAAAGTGGTGATCCTGCAAAAAGACAAACAGGTTACTGGCGACAAAGCCTTTGTGCGCGGTGAGCGCACAGGGGATCAGATTGTGGTTGAAGGCAATGCTGAAGTCACGCAGATCAACGGCAACTGGTTAGTTGTGAATAAAATCATCAAGCCTGATCCAGAAGACATCGAACAGCAGCGCTTTTTGCGCGAAAAGCTGGTGATCAAAGCTGACAAAATTACGATTTTTAGAGCCACTGATGACCTGAAAGCAGAAGGCAATGTCAAAGTCACCCAAAAAGTCGGTGGCAAAGAACGTGTGGCAGTCGGTAAAGAAGCCACATTCAGCGATCGCCAGCAGCTAGCTACTTTAACCGGTGACGTCAAGATTCAGCGCGAAAATGCCGACTGGCTGACTTCCGACAAAGCGCTGTTTCACACCGACAACGACACGTTTGAAGCCATCGGTACACCGAATACCCAGTTTGTTTCAGAGATGACAAGCGAGGACGAAAATAGCCCCAAACCACCAGAACCGATTAATCCGCCTCTGCCTGAGTTTAATCTCGACCAGCATCAGCCGGGTGAGCGTCTGCCGACCTGGTTGCGCAATGGCAATGAACCGGCCCGAGCGCCCGCTCAGCCACCGGCAAGCCCTAAACCCAGCGCCAGCCCTAAACCTACGCCGACCCCAAGCCCCACACCCCGGCCGAGTCCGTCACCAACTCCCCAGCCGTCTCAAAATCGTCCAGCTCCGGTTCAGTCGAGCTTTACGATTCGCACTGACGACTAATGAAAACCTTGCGGGAGTTCGGGCGCCGCTTGAATCAAAAGCTCGCTCGGCGCCTCGAAGATCCAGGCTGGCTGCGCTGGAGCCTGCGGCTGGCCTGGATTAGCTTTGTGTTTCTGGCAGTTACAGCGGTAGCCTGTTGTTTTAGCTATCTGTTTTTGCCGGTCAGTCAGCATTTGCCGATTAATATCTGGGTCTTTCTGATGATCGTTGCAGCCCTGCGTTTGCTGTGTCTGGCGCTTGGCCAGCTGCATGACCGGGCTGGGCGTAAGGCTTTAGACGCTCAATCAGCAGAGCGGCACTTTAGCTGGGCCCTGCGCATGACGCCAGGAGATCCGGATATCTACTGTCATTGGGGTCGCCGTCTGATGGTCGGGTCTGCAAGCGAGTCTGATCGCCAACGGGCCCGCGATCTGTTTGAACGCGCTCAGCACCTGCAGCCCGCAGATGATTTACCCTATGTGGAGCTGGCTTATCTGGAATTACAGCAGGGTAACTGGCGTGAGGCCAGCCGAGGATTTGATATGGCTTATCGGCTGCGGCGCGGCGTGGCCTGGAATGATTTGCCTGAGCGCATTCCAAATGAAACCCCTGCTGCGCCCATCGTGCAGGCCATTGATACAAGCGTCAGCAAACTCAATCATGATGCCCAACAGCTAAATTTTCTAATTCAGGGCAATTATCTGCCTCAGCGCTTTAAGCCTTTGATGCAGGCTTATCAGGAGCTTTTGCGCGAGACCCTTGGTCAAGGCAGGGGTCAAGGACACGGGCCAAATCTACATCTAAGTGCTGATCAACAGGCTCGGATTCACTATTGTTATGGCCGCAATGTCTTGATTGCGCCAGTGCCTGAGTTTCCGCGTGAAGTGCTTAACCCTGACTTTGATTTTGAGGCAGCAGAAGCCGCTTATTTAGCGGGTGAGCCTCAGTTAGTGGTGATTGATCAGATGCTGCAGCCCGATGCCTGTGAAGCACTGCTGCACTTTTGCCAGAAGTCGACCATCTGGCACGATGACCAGCGGCCAGGTGGCTATTTGGGGGCGTATATGGACGATGGCTTTAGCTGTGATTTGCTGTATCAGATTGCCCATGATCTGCGTGATGCGATGCCGGGAGTGTTTAAAGGCTTGCCCTTAAAACATATGTGGGCTTACAAATATGATTCACGTCGCGAGGGTATTGGGATTCATGCGGATGGAGCCAGTGTTAACGTCAATTTTTGGATTACGCCAGATAGCGCCAATCTTGCTCCTGAAACAGGTGGTCTGCTGATTTATCCTGAACGGGCGCCTGAAGATTGGAATTTTCACGATTATAATCAGGATACTCAAAAAGCTGAGGCCGCTGTGGCGGGTAAAGAACCGATTCGGGTCAGCTATGCTCAGAATCGGGCCGTGATCTTTGATTCACGTCTGTTTCATGCCACTGACAAGTTTCATTTTCGCGATGAATATCTGCTGCGCCGGATTAATATCACGCTGCTATACGGGAGCTAAGGGAGTTAGCATATGGCCAGATTCTGCTTGCAAAGGCCAGCTCTGAGAATCTGTGCTGGTGTGATCTGTCTGGGGCTGCTTAGCAGCTGCTGGCCTCATTTGCGCTGGGGGATCGATGTGCAGGATATTCCGCAGCGTCAAGACATGCTGAGTCAGGCAATTGAGATTAGCGTAGAGGACTTTTTTAGCCGCCGCATGCGCAATCAGGTGCGTAAAGCGCCAGTTGGCAATTGGATGATTCTGCACCAGGACGAGACCTATGTTTATCTGGGTTGGCCGCGCTTTAGTGG
>CAJYHH010001167.1 GCA_913773825.1 Candidatus Sericytochromatia bacterium
CCACCTAGCAGCCTGATCAGGCTGCGGCTGAGTGCCAGGCCCAAACCCAGCCCGCCATAAGCCCGTGTCATTGACGCATCGCCTAACTCAAAAGCTTCACCAAGCATGTTCTGTTGCTTGGGCGTAATTCCGATGCCTGTGTCAATAACCTCAAAACAGAGTCTGAGAATATTCTCTGAAGCAGAGACAACTGGGCTGATTCGCAGCTGAACTTGTCCTGATGGCGTAAATTTAATGCCATTGGCCAATAAATGTCTAAGAGCTTGTTCCAGACAAGCGCGATGACCAGATAACATGTCGGGGAGGGTTGGATCTGGCATCAGTTGAAGTTCGAGCCCCGCTTTGACAGCCAGTGGGCCAAAATTGAGCGCACAGGTTCTAAGCAAACTCGTCAGGCTAAAGCTTTCCTGCTTAAGCTCATAAGTGCGTTCTGTCAGGCTTGAAAAATCGAGAATTTTATCAATCAAGGCACAGAGATCCTGTCCGCACTGATGAATAATGTTGGCATAGTTATGAGATTCTGGATCCAGCTGGGCTCTTAAAAGCAAATCGCTCATCCCGATGACACCGTTGAGTGGTGTGCGGAGTTCGTGACTAATGCGGTTGAGAAACTCACTTTTGGTAGTATTGGCAATCTCTGCGCGAACAGCCAGATCTTGCATCTGGGTCAGCGTGGCCTCAAGCTGCTGGCGACCGGCTGCAAGATCATGTTCTGCGCGTTTGCTGGTGGTGATGTCACGGCTGACGCCAATCAGACGCCAGGGCTGATTCTGGGTGTTGTAAAGCAGGCTCATGCGCGTCTCAAGGTAACGAGTTTCGCCGTTTTCAAGCACAATGCGATGCTCACTGTGACGCACTTGATTGCCCATCGTGCTGAGATCATAAAGATCAAGCGGACTGTAATCATCGGGATGGGATAGATGTTTCCAAAAAGACATGTCATGGGTAAAGCGCTCGGGTGCAACATCAAACATTTCATGCATGCGGGCATCCCAGATCACCCGCCCACTGTCGAGATTAACTTCCCAAACGCCCAGTCCAGCGGTTTCTTTTGCCAGTTTTAGACGTTCTTCACTTTGCCGCAGGTTGGCCTCAAGTCGATGACGGCTTGAGACTTCCTGAACCGTACCAATCAGCTTCAGACGGCGACCGGAATTAAGCTCACTGTAGATTTCAGCGCGCTGCAGGACGCGGACTTCTTCGCCGTCGGGCCGGATAATCCGATGCTCAAGACTAAAAAAATCTCCGCTTGCCAGGGTTTTCGCCATCGCTTCAGCAACTGCGAGACGATCATCAGGATGGACCAGACTGTAAAAAAACTCATTGCTGATTTGTTCTGGCCCTTGGCTAATCCCAAAGATGCGGCTGCATTGTTCTGACCAGTGCAGGGAGCGGGCCTGATCCAGACGGGTCAGATCCAGTTCCCAGCTGCCAATTCCACCAACGGTCTGTGAGGCGCGCAGATGGGCTTCTTTTTCAAGCAAAATCTGCTCGGCTAGTTTGCGATGGGTAATATCGCGATTGATGCCAACCACGCGCTGAACCTGGCCATCTAGCGACAGATAAGCTTTTGCCAAGCTCTCGATATAG
>CAJYHH010001168.1 GCA_913773825.1 Candidatus Sericytochromatia bacterium
GCCATGGTTCTTGAGCATGGCATTGCGGTCTTTGCCCAACGTGATGAAAACAACGCCACTTATTATCGTCATATTGATCAAGTTCTTAGCCATAAACCCCATCTTGTGATTGACGATGGGGCGGATCTGATTTCAGAACTCCACAAACAGCGCCCTGATTTATTAAGCGATATTCTCGGTGCCACCGAAGAAACCACCACCGGCGTTGCCCGCCTGAGCAGTATGGCCCGCAGCGGCGTGCTTAAATTCCCGATTATTGCGGTGAACAATGCCCGCAGCAAATATCTCTTTGACAATCGCTATGGCACGGGCCAAAGTACCGTTGACGGCATTATGCGCGCAACGAATATTCTTTTAGCCGGTAAAAACCTGGTTGTCTGTGGTTACGGCTGGTGCGGTAAAGGAATTGCCATGCGCGCTAAAGGTCTGGGTGCGATTACGATTGTGGTTGAGATTAATCCCATGCACGCCCTTGAAGCCGCCATGGATGGCTTCTTTGTCACCACTATGGATCGTGCTGCTGAGCTGGGTGATATCTTTGTCACTGCCAGTGGTGACCTCAACGTCATTCGCCGCCGTCATTTTAGCCGCATGAAGACTGGTGCGCTGCTGGCCAATGCTGGTCATTTTAATTCTGAAATTGAAATTCTGGCCTTAGAAGACATGGCTGAGAGCAAAGAAGAAGTCAGACCTTATCTTGACGCTTATACACTCCCAGATAAAACCCTGTATCTACTCGGAGAAGGCCGACTGGTCAATCTGAGCTGTGGCGAAGGCCACCCGGCTTCGGTGATGGACATGAGCTTTGCCAATCAGGCCCTTTCACTCGCCCATCTGGCCCAGCAACATCGCAGCTTTGTGCCACGAGTTTATTCAGTTCCTGAAGAAATTGACGAACGCGTTGCCCGGCTAAAACTACAGGCAATGGGCATTGAAATTGATACCCGCACCCAAGAACAGCTTGATTATCAGGTCAGCTGGGAGCTTGGCACCTGAGCCCGCTTCATTTGCGCACGCGCCGCCGAGGTACCATCGCCGTCCTGGTCGATGTTCAGGAGCGCCTGTTTCCCCATATTGGCCATCACGAACAGCTTGAGCAAAACCTGCTGATTCTGCTTAAAGGTCTGAATATTCTTGAAGTGCCTGTGGTGGTAACCCAGCAGTACACACGCGGCCTGGGTGAGACCATTCCTTCATTACAAGCTGAGCTGGGCCAAGTCAT
Source organism: Candidatus Sericytochromatia bacterium (assembly GCA_913773825.1). GTDB lineage: Bacteria > Cyanobacteriota > Sericytochromatia > UBA7694 > UBA7694 > CAJYHH01. Next base: position 1,223 of record CAJYHH010001168.1, read on the forward strand.
TGCGTTTGAAAAAATGCATTTTAGCTGCTGCGGCAGCCCTGAATTTAATACAGAACTCGAAGAAGCCGAAACCGTTTTACTCTTTGGGATTGAATCCCATGTCTGCGTTTTGCAGACTGCCCTTGATCTGTTAGAACAAGGTAAACGCGTCGTCTGGGTTGATGATTGTATTGGCTCACGCAAAGCCCATGACAAAGAGCTTGCTCGTTTGCGCGTGATACAAGCTGGTGCAATCCCCAGCACATATGAATCACTGTTGCTGGAGCTCTGTAAAATCTCTGGCACCCCTGAGTTTAAGGCCATTTCAAAACTGATTCGCTGATCCTGTCAAAGCCATCTAGAAATGCAGAGAATTTTTCTCCACATTTCTATCAGCTCATCTATCAGCTCATTTTGAAACTGGCCATGACTCTAAACAGCGCCCACAATCTTAAGGACTGGGACTTTCAGTCGGAATCAGCGTAATCTCTGGTGTTGGCGTGGGCTTGGGCTCAATCAACTGGCTTTGGGGTGGCGTCATTTTCCAGTCTGGGCCATTCACTTCGCGCAGGCGTTTTTCATAGCGCTCAATTCTAAACGCCACCTGCTTAATCATCGCCCGATAACGAATCAGAGCTTCGCGATTCAGCTCATCTTCAATCCGATAGCTGGCGCCTAATAAAACAGGCGCAGTACGGCAAATTGCCTGGCCGTTGGGTGCCCACCAGCACATGCCGGTAGCACCATAAAAACTACGCGCCATCATGGCAAAAGACGCTTCCATCCAGGCCCGTCCTTTAGCTTCAACAACCAGCTCTTCTTCAGCTTGAAGCTGTTTGAGCAGCTCATGACTAAAATAATTGAGGATTTCAAGCTCTTCATTCGGAACATTTTCCAGATCAATTCTGACCAGGCTGGGATCCAGCGTGCGGGTCATATCCATTTTGGCCTGACGCAGACTTGAAGTTGCATAAGAGCCTGGCGGCAAAACATAGTGATAATTATGGGTTTTAATGCTGGGCGGCAAAGGCTGAATTCTGGGCAGTAAAGCCTGAACCCGACCATCCAGATAAAACATAATCAGTTGATCGGTTGTCGCGCCCAACTGCAAAGCAAAAGTCGCCAGATTGAGATCTTTAAGAATCTTAGGCAGCTTTGCAAGCGCCTCAGGCGGCGCATCTAAAGTACCGAGCATCAGCTGAATACTGCCATCACGACCGGGGTCCAGACGCTTGACGCTAATCCAGGCATCAACCGTATGCAGCAGCACGTCTACAGGCCCATCCGGCAAATAAATCCGCATCGTAGCCGGTGAGCAGTGCAGATTAAAATTGCGAATTTCGACAATATAAGCTTCGCCATTGCCCAGGCGCAAAGACCCCCCATAATGGGTATCCTGAGACAAAACGCGAGTGCGCGTGGCTTTCGAGGGATCTAGCCAATGGTCATCAGGAACACTTAGCACAGCAGGCTGAAAAGACCATTTGTCAGCAAAAACCGGCTTAAAATAATAGCCCATTTTACCCTGTGGGTCACGACCCGCTACACGCAACTCACGAGCAGCATTGCCCTGGCCGTTTTGCGAAATCGTAATCGCTTTTGAAATTTTCGCTTGACCCGTTAGAGGAATTAAGGGCTGTTTGCGCCAGTGTTCTAACGGTAAGCGCCAGGGTTTTAGATGTGAGGGATAGTCTTTGCCCGTTGGTTTTTCATAACGCGGCTGCGGTGTATAAGTGTAGCTGATAAACATCGAGGTGCCGCCGTTAAGGTCAAAGTCATCCATTGAGGTATAAATTTGGCCCGCAGCATCTATCAACATCAGGGTTCCGGCTGATGCCTGAAGATTTTCTGATATCACGGTTCCGCGCTCAGGGCCACAGGCAATATGGCTGATATCTGCTGGTAAGCCATTATCGGTAAACCAGATTTCATTGCCATCAGCATTTAATAAATAAATTGAAGAGGTGCCCATGGTGCCAACATGGTGTTGATTGCCATCAGCGTCTTCATGCCATAAAACGTCAAAATGACGCCGACCCATACTCCAGGCCCGACGACCCACATGGCTTTCGCTGAGCTTCAGCTCACTTTTGGGGAAGCCATTTAGATTAGTCCATTCGGTTTTTGAAAACCAGCCTGGGCCTTCCATAGTGCGAATATAAAAGTGGCCCCGATCATCAATCGCCGTCAGCTCATCAGCATCAGCTGAGATTTCTTTGATCATTTTGGGCACAGGAAAATCAGGATTATCTGGCTGGCAGGGCAGACCGTTACAAATCATTAACTGCCAGGGTTCGTTTAAGCCCGTGACCTGACGATTGGCTTTAATCCAGATTTTGCCCTGATGGAGAGCATAGTAAAAACGGGAGTTAAACGTCTGAGTCGGGGACTTGATATAAATGTCCTGAGGCAGCTCAGCTGGCGCGGCGGCGTTTGAAGCAGGCTCAACCGCAGGTGCCGAATGATTCTGAGCCCAAACAGGCACGGTTAACAATAAGCATGTCAGTAATCTCAACAGGCCCGGGCGAAAAGATAACATGCGACAAAATCTCCTTGCAGCGATCAAAGGGTGATGCGAGGTCTTGTACAGATTTAAAACAAATATCTAATCGTCTATCTAATCGTCTAAACGTAGAGTCAAAACGCCGGTCGGGTTAGATGTTGTGTATTTTAGCCCAGGATGAGAGCTATCGCAAAGCGTTTCAAGCTAAGCAACTGTGCCAAAATCAGACACAAATGACAACTAGTGAGGGGTGAGTTGGGCCAGTAAATCAGCGCTCATCAGCCATTGCAACTCACCTCTTGGCGCAGGCTCAAAAGTATAAAGCCTTAAACAAGCCATCGAAGCGGTGTCAAAATGGGTCGCGAATTCTGAGTCACCGGTCAGCAGCCAGGACACCAGCTGAACCACAAAGGGCTGGTGGGTCACTAAGAGTACCGAACGGGCATCTGTGTTTTCAAGTAATTTCTGAACCCCTCGGAGGTCAGGCATTGAGCCCAGAGCGTCATGGGTCTCAATTGGGCAACCATAAGCACCAGCCAACTGTTCAGCTGTCTGACGGGCCCGAACCAAAGGGCTGGTATAACAAGCCTGAATCTGGGGCTCTATATGCTGTAAAGCGCGAGCCTGACGCTCAAGTAATTCCAGCCCGGCGGACGTCAGATAACGATCAAAATCATGATAAACACCGGGCAGACCGACCGAAACGGCCTCGGCGTGGCGAGCAATATATAGAGTTTTCATCATAACCTCCCGGTGAGTTCTTTTAGAGCCTGAATAAAGGCTTCTATGTCTTGAGCTTCAGTGTCAAAAGACGTCATCCAGCGCACAATCGGACGTGCTTGTTCTGGATCATCACGCCAAATGTAAAAATAACAGCGTTCCTGCAAAGGCTTAATCAAAGCCTGGGGCAAGCGGACAAACACCGCGTTGGTCTGAACCGGAAAAGCCTGTTCAAGGTCTGGAATCTCTTTAATTCCTTTAGCCAGTAACTGAGCCATAGCGTTGGCATGAGCAGCGTTTTCTGACCAGATTTGCTGCTCTAAATAAGCAGTCAGCTGGGCTGAAACAAAGCGCATTTTAGATAATAATTGCATGCCTTGTTTGCGTAAAAACTTAAATCGCTTAGCTAGCTCCGGCCGTCTAAAGACCACAGCTTCACCAAACATCAAACCGTTTTTGGTGCCGCCAAACGAGATCACATCTACACCTTCTGTCAATTCAGCAAATGTTACGCCCAGCGCCACAGCGGCATTGGCAATCCGGGCACCATCCAGATGTAAGTACAAATTATGTGTGTGGCAAAATTCAGCAATCTGACGAATTTCATCCAGGCTATAGAGTGTGCCCAGTTCTGTCGGTTGAGTAATCGAGACGACTCGTGGCTGCACCCGATGCTCATCATCAGGCGGCTGAAGT
>CAJYHH010001169.1 GCA_913773825.1 Candidatus Sericytochromatia bacterium
ATTAAGCGCCCTCCAGCAAAAACAGTCTCTCATGTCACTACGCCAGCGCTTTCAGATCTCTGATTCAGCTTTAAATCAGATGCTTTTGCCTTTAGAAGAAGCCGGTGTCTTAGAAAGCAAAGGCGCACATTTTCAGCTTAGAGTCGAAGCTGACAAAACTCTATTTAAAAACCTCTGGGAGCGTATGAATACCCTTAAACGCAGACGTCGTGAGGACCTAAACCAGCTCAAGAGCTATCTGCGTTCCCGCAGCTGCAGGCGACGTTTTTTGTATCAGGCTTTTGACACAGAACCCGAAGCAGGCTGTGGAGCCTGTGATCGCTGTAAAAGAGTTTAAGCTGTCAGCTGACTTAGGGATTGGTTCTGAGCGCTTCACAGGCCACTGGTAAGCCGAGTTCGCAGGCTTTGCCCATTGCAGAGCGGGCCTGACTGCCATTTTGCAGACCATCTGAGGCTAAGCCCAGAAAATACCAGGCTGGTGCAAAACTGGGATCTTGTTCAAGAGCCAGTTTGAGATCCGTTTCAGCAGCCGCATAGTCGCCTTTCATCACGTGAATCCGACCCCGATGATAATTGACAGCTGGGTTATTGGGCTCGAGTTTGGCAATCGTGGCATATTCTTTTAAAGCGCCATCAAACTGCTTTTGTGAAATCAGAGCTTCAGCGCGATAGATATAGCCCCAGACATTTTTATTATCCAGCTCGGTGGCGCGAGTGGCGTCTTTCATTGCTTCAGCTGGCTCATTGAGCGCCAATAAGAGTTCAGCGCGAGTAATATAGCCTGGAATAAATTTAGGGTCTAAAGCCAGCGCTGCTTTTAAATCAGCCAAAGCCGCTTCAGCGTCTCTCATGGCAAAGAAAGTTTGGGCCCGCTCGACTAAGGGTGCTGCTTCTTTGGGCATCAAGGCAATTAACTTAGTCTGATCCGCCAGGGCTGCATCTTGTTTACCGCGCTGACGCCAGATCTGGGCGCGATTGCGAAAAGCATCAGCATAACGGGAATCTTTGCTCAAAGCTAAATTAAGGTCACTCAGGGCACCATCCACGTCCTGCTGACTCATTTTGACCAACGCGCGATAGTTATAGCTTCTGGCTAAATCGGGCTCAAGCACAATGGCTGCGTCATGATCCGCTAAAGCTTTAGCAGGCTGGTTAATCTGAAGATAAGTCTGGCCCCGTCGATTAAATAAATCCGCCCTCGACACCAGCATCACATACTGAGAAGACTGAGTAGAGACCTTTAAGGCTTGGGTAAAATAGTCAATCGCCTGCTCATAGCGAGCGTCTTCAAAGGCCAATAAACCCAAGCGGTTATAAGCTAATTCATTAGGAGCTGCAGCCAGCGAGTCATTAAAGGCCTTAATTGCTAAATCCCGTTTGCCCTGAGCCAAATGCAGCATACCAAGATTAACCAGGGTCTCAGTCGATTTAGGCTGGAGCTTCAGATTGCTCTGAAAAGCAGCTAAAGCCTGGGGGTATTTACCTGATTCCACATGTAAGCGACCCTGAAGATTATTGGCGCGAATCAGGGTTTCTTGGGGTAGCCCCTTGAGTTTAAACAGGGTATTGAGATCCTGCTGGCTGGCTGGAAAATTTCTCAGCGAATAATGGCTCAGGGCTCTGATGGCGTAATACTCAGGGTTATTGGCATCGAGCTTAAGCGCCTGATCAAAGTCGATAATCGCTGCAGCATGGCCGTTGCGCAACATTTTGGCGATGCCGCGATTAAAGTAATAGCCTGGATTTTTGCCGTCTAAAGTAATCGCCTGATCGAATAAAGGCAGGGCCTGATCTAATTCACGTTTAGCCAGATGAAGATGAGCCAGACCCGCTAAGGCCCCCGCACTTTTGGGGTTGAGAGTCAAAGCTTTTTTAAAGTCGGCATCAGCTTGTTCAAACTGACCCAGATTAGCCAGGGCCCGGCCTCTGAGTACATAGCCAGGTGCTTTATTGGGCTGTTTCTGAATCATTTGCTCCGCCAGCTTTTGAGCATCTTGCCAGCGGGAAGCTTTAAGCGCGGCTTCGGCCTGTTGTTCCAGACTCACTTGAGCGAGTTGACTGGGCTGAGCAGATTTAAGCTCAGGCGTGTTAACAGCAGCAGGGGCTGCAAAGGCGGGCTGAAGGCTTGCGCCCAGCAGCAGGGTGAGCAGAACTGGGCGCAAGTTCATTATTTTAAATCCACCACATAGTCTGCAGCGGTTGAAGCTGCGATTTCTTCAAGGGTCACTTCGGGCATCAGCTCAATTAAGATCAGACGATTAGCGGCTTTATCCACTTCAAAAACGGCTTTTTCGGTAATCACTAAGTCAATGCAGCGCTTGCCGGTTAAAGGCAGCTCACATTCTTTGAGTAATTTAGAAGCACCACTTTTGTCGGTATGGGTCATAACGGCCACAACCCGCTTGGCGCCTGCGACTAAGTCCATCGCGCCACCCATGCCTTTGACCATTTTGCCAGGTACCATCCAGTTGGCAATATCGCCACTTTGGGAGACTTCCAGGGCACCCAAAATCGCCAGGTCAATATGGCCACCGCGAATCATGCCAAACGAAGCTGCAGAATCAAAATAGCTGGCGCCCGTCACCGTTGTAATGGTCTGTTTGCCAGCATTAATCAGATCCGGGTCCACTTCGTCATCATGCGGAAAAGGCCCAATCCCAAGCAGACCATTTTCGGAATGCAGAATCACGTTCATGCCGTCTGGCACATAATTAGCCACCAGGGTCGGAATCCCGATGCCCAGATTGACGTAAAAGCCGTCGCGAAGCTCTTTGGCTGCGCGCTCAGCGAGTCGTTCTCTGCTCGATCCGCTTTTCATAGTGCGCTCCTTTGAGAATATGTTTCACAAAAATGCTGGGGGTATGAATCTGATCAGGGTCCAGACTGCCGGGCTCAACCAGTTCTTCAACTTCCGCAATCGTGACGGCTGCAGCAGTCGCCATCGGCTGGTTAAAGTTACGCGCCGTCATGCGGTAGACCAGATTGCCGTGTTTATCGCCGGTATGCGCTTTAACTAAAGCCACATCACCGCGGATCGGCATCTCAAGTACATACATTTTGCCGTCAATTTCACGGGTTTCTTTGCCTTCTGCCACCGGTGTGCCGTAGCCTGTTGGGGTATAAAAACCCCCAATGCCAGCACCACCTGCACGGCAACGCTCAGCCAGGGTGCCCTGGGGAACAAATTCAAGTTCCAGTTCACCGCTCAGATAAAGCTGTTCAAACAGCTTATTTTCGCCGACATAGCTCGAAACCATTTTGCGAATCTGGCGAGTTTGCAGCAGCAGGCCGAGACCAAAGTCATCCACACCGGCATTATTACTGACAACCGTCAGATCTTTGGCGCCTGTTTCGCGCAGGGCCAGAATCAGATTTTCAGGAATCCCGCAGAGCCCAAAACCGCCCACAAGGAGAGTTATCCCATCCTTGACGCCAGCTTTTTCCAGGGCTTCGGCGGCTGATGCGACCGATTTGTCCATGTGTTTACACCCTTTTGGAAGGTCATTCTGAGGTTCAGGGTAACATAGGAAAGAGGGCTATGGGCTAAGAGCTGTGGGGGCTCTGAAGTTCGAAAAACAAGAGCCCTTAATCAGCACTCTCTAACGCTGGCTTTGTGTCTTTCAAAGCCACGAGCCACCTAGCTATTCGCCATCGCCAGTTTGATTTCCAGCTGGGTATAGCGATCGGGGACTGAGTCAATTTCCATATGATAGCCATAGAGCTGTAAGACCCGACGGGTTAATAACAGGCCCAAGCCAATGCCCTGCTGTTCTTTGCGCTGCCGATCAAACTGAGTAAAGGCGCCAATTTCACTAATCTGTTCAGGGCTTAAACCAGAGCCCGCGTTAACGACCCGTAACTGGAGCCAGTGATTG
>CAJYHH010001170.1 GCA_913773825.1 Candidatus Sericytochromatia bacterium
AGTGCGCCAATCAGGGGCTCAGATTTCAGAACGAGCCAGACAAGTCACCCGTGAAGCTGAATCTGCCGTTGAGCTCACGAGTGATGGCATTGAAGCAGTTCAGCGCACCGTCGGCACCATGGACGATATTCGTATGCAGGTTAATGAAGTTGCAGAAAACATTGTCCAGCTAAGTGAAAAAAACCGAGCCGTTGGCGATATTGTTTCACTGGTAACAGATATTGCTGAACAATCTAATCTCTTAGCGCTCAATGCCGCAATTGAAGCAGCTGCAGCTGGTGAACAAGGCCGCAGCTTTGCCATTGTTGCCAATGAAATGAAACATCTGGCAGACCAGGCTAAAGATGCCACAACTCAGGTCCGCCGCATTTTAGAAGATATTCAAAAAGGCATTACCCGCGCGGTGATGCTGACAGAAGAAGCGGTTAAAAAAGTTGAAAGTGGTCGTGACCAGACAGATATTTCTGAAAGCACGATTCGCTCAATGGCTGAAACCACTCAGCAGAGTATTCAGGCCTTTCAACAAATTGTGGCAGCAACCAACCAGCAGCAATTGGGGGTTGAACAGATCTTTCAGGCTTTACAGGACATTCGTCTGAGCACCGAACAAACCGCAGTCAGTACAGTCCAGCTGACCAAAGCCAGTACTGGTCTAAATGCCATGAGCCAGCAGCTCCAGCAGCTGGTCTCACGCTATACCCTGTGAGGCACATGTGAAAGAAAAGCTACGAGCGCGTCTGCTAAAAGTTTTTGAAGCTGAGCATGCTGAACATCTGACGGTGATTCGTCAGGTGCTCGAAACGGCTTCAGCTGGCGCGCTTAGCCCCGAAGCGATTAACGAAGCCTTCCGCCGCGCCCATAGTCTAAAAGGTGCGGCGCGAGCCGTTGACCTCAGCAGTATTGAAAAACTCGCTCATCATTTAGAGTCATTGCTGCATCAGGTTCAAGAAGCTAAATTTAGTCTGGGACCCAATGAAATCAATATCATGCATCAGGTGTTAGATCTCAGTGAAGATCTACTTGCCCATGCTCTTGGTACAGGCCCGGCTCCCCATGCTTTAACCGGCTTACACGCCCTTGAACAATTATTGGGGATTCAACCCAGCAACCCCACGGCAGCCAAAGAGTCAGCCCAACCCGCAAGACCTGTTTCAGTTATTGAACCTGAAACCACGCCAATGCCCACGCTTGTCACTCCAGCGGCCCCTAGACCTCATGAGCCTGTTGCGCTCACTGAAAATCCAGCCGTTGAGTTGACAAATCCCCCGCCTGAGATTGCAGACATTTTTGCCAATCTGGCTGAGTCATTCAATCAGTCTGAAACAGAAACGCAATCTGAGACTCCAGCACCATCAGAATCTCCATCCACAGAAGCCCTTGCAGCCTTTCGCCCAGAACCCAGTCGTGCAGATCAACTGCGAATTTCAGCCAGTCGCCTCTCTGCTCTGCTTGAAACAGCCGATCGTTTACAAGCCGAGGGACACCGTCAACGCCAGGCCGAACAGCTCACCAGCCATCTGCTTCAAGAACTCGGTGAGTTTGAGCGATTTTGGGAGCAGCAAACGCGCCACATAAACTCCGCTGTTGAATCAGAACTTGATGCCAATGTCAGAAGCCGGATTCAGGCTTTATCCCGTTTGGGCCGCGAAGCGCGTGCTCTACAGCGCCAAAGCAGCTGGAAACTTGGCCAGGAAGTGGGCTTATTACAGCAAGATATTCGTGAAGTCCGAATGTTACCCGCGCGAGAACTGTTTATGGGCTTCCCCAAAATGCTCAGAGAACTGGCTCAAGAACAAAACAAACATGTTCAGATTCGTTTTTTGGGCTGGGAAATTGAAGCGGATCGAGCTGTCTTAGAGGCTTTAAAAGATCCGATTATGCATAGCCTGCGTAATGCGGTTGCGCATGGGATTGAACTCCCCCATGAGCGTCAAGTCAAAGGTAAAGAGGCAACAGGCCAGATCTTATGCAAATTCAGCGCCCGTGGGCATACTTTATGTGTCGAGATCAGTGACGATGGCCGAGGATTAGACGAAGCGCAAATCCGGTCACAAAGTAAATCAGACGATCAAAACTGGCAGCAGAACATTTTTAAGGCTGGCTTTTCAACCTCACGCCAGGTCAACCGACTAAGCGGCCGCGGGATGGGTTTATCAGTTGTAGCCGATACGATCAGAAAATTATCTGGCGAACTAAAAGTCGACAGTCGGCCCGAACTGGGTTTTACTTTAACCCTTGAAGTTCCCTTACATATCGCCACCACTCATCTTTTGCTGGTATCAGCTCAGGATCAGATCTTTGCCCTGCCCAGCGCCAATATCACGGGCTTATTGCGCATCAGCCCCAATGATTTACATCGCCTTGAAGGCCAACAGGTGATTTACCATCAGCAGCGTCCAGTGCCAGTCATCAGCCTGAGTGAATTGCTCTGGCATCAATATCAGCCCTTAGAAGGCCCTCGTCCTGCCATTCTGCTGCGAAGTGGTGAAGCTTTATTAGCCCTCTGCGTTGATTCTTTATTAGCTGAACGGGATAGCTTACTCAAACCCTTAAGCGGCCCGGCTGCAGAACTTTCGCTATTTTTAGGGGTTGTGCTGAGCCCTGAAGGTGAGCCGATTGCCACCCTCGATTCCCATCGCTTGTTTGAACTTGCAGCAGACGCTCCTCCCCCACCTGAACAAAGTAGTCCTGAACTCCCGCCCTTGATTTTAGTTGTCGATGATTCGATTACCACGCGAACTTTAGAGCAAACCATTTTAGAAACTCACGGTTATCGAGTTGAAGTGGCTGTCAATGGACGAGAAGCATTAAATCTTCTTCAGCAGCAAAGCTTTGATGTGGTGATTTCGGATGTTCAAATGCCCGAAATGGATGGGCTTGAACTTTTGGCTGCAATTAAACAAGATCCTGCACTGGCCGAAACGCCTGTAATTCTGGTAACCTCCCTTCAGGCTGATCAAGATCGCCGTCGCGGACTTGAGCTCGGGGCCGAAGCATATCTTGTTAAACAACAATTTGAACAGCAAGATTTGCTTGAAACCCTCAGACGTTTTGTCTAAAAATGAGTGAGATATGATCAGTAGAATATGAGTAGAGTATGAGTTTTTTGAGCAACACAGAACAACATGAATGAACAAAACGAGGCACTCTCTGAACGCAATGGGGACAATCGCGCGCAGCCGCCTGAAGCGCGCAAAATTAAAGTCCTGATTGTAGAAGACTCAGCCGTTATGAGTACACTGCTGCAAGGCATTATCGAAGAAGATTCCCGGCTGGAAGTAGTCGGAACGGCGACTTCTGGCGAAGAAGCGATTAAGCTGATTCCTAAACTAAAGCCTGATGTGATTTCTATGGATATCCGCCTGCCGGGTCTTGATGGTTTTGAAACCACCCGTCGTATTATGTCGGAACATCCAACGCCGATTGTGGTGGTCAGCTCCCATCTCAATCATCGCGAGATGAATATCAGCTTTGAGGCGCTTAAAGCGGGCGCTCTGAGCGTTATCGATAAACCACCGGGTTTACAGCATCCGGATTTTGACAAACACGCTCGTTCGCTTTGTACCCAACTTGTGATTATGAGCCAGGTGCGTGTCATCCGCTTACGCAGCCGCACCAGCCGCATCCCAATCCCTGTCAAACAAACAGATAAGAATCAGTTAAAAAACCTGGGCTGTGTCAACCCCTTGGCCAGCTATCGTGCCTTAGGGATTGTCGCATCAACGGGGGGTCCTCGTGCACTTGCAACCGTACTCAATGGTCTGGGAGAGGACTTTCCTTTGCCGATTTTGCTGGTTCAGCATATTACCTCCAGCTTTTTAGATGGCTTTATTGACTGGCTTAATACCGTCAGCCCTTTACGGGCGAGCCTGGCCAGCTCCGGTGAAAAACCGCTGCCCGGCAGAATATATTTAGCCCCTGTTGATCATCATTTGACCTGGCGCCAGGGTGTTTTGTGGCTAACAGACGATCCGCATGTTTCTTATCAGCGACCCTCTGGAACAGTATTATTAGATTCTATGGCCCAGGAACTTGGCCGCCGAGCGCTTGGAGTGGTTTTGACGGGTATGGGTGATGACGGGGCACTTGGACTGCTTCATCTACGCGAAGCAGGTGGCTATACCATTGCAGAAGCTGAGTCCACAGCTGTCGTCTACGGTATGCCAGGCGTGGCTGCACGTCTACAAGCTGCCTGTCAAAATCTGCCACTTGGTGAAATCGCACAGCATTTACGTGAAATGGTCTTCATTAAGGAGTAAAATGATTGTATGAATTCCACGCCTGCACATATTCTCCTAATTGAAGACTCAGATACTCAAGCACTCAAACTGACCCTCGAACTTGAAGAGGAAGGCTGGCAGGTCACTCGCGTGGCAACCGGTGAAGAAGGCATAACTTTTTTAAATGAGCAATTGCCCGATTTAGTCTTAGTTGATTATTTCTTGCCCGGTATGCAAGGTGATGCATTTTGCCGCCAGGTGCGTATGAAGCCCAGCGCTCGTCGCCTGCCTTTGCTTGTGCTGACAGAATCTGAATCCACAGCTCCTCAAGCATGGGTCCGCGACAGCGGCGCCAGCGACTATTTATCCAAATCTACCAGCTTTGAAATCTTGCGTGCCCGCATCGAACGACTGATTGAAATTGCTCGAGCACGCGGTTAGACCCACAATCATTTCTTGAATTGATAAGCAGTTTAAGCTGAACTGACAAAAGACACGCTAACGCGTGTCTTTTTTAATGACTATTTACCAAAGGTAGGGAAGCAACCTACCTTTGGTAAAGGTGTCTCAAGCTTAGTTTGAGCGGCTAGAGCCCATCACGGAAGTGGCGGTATTAGCTGAAGCACTGGCATTAGCACCCGAGCGATTACCAGAACGGCTGGAAGACGCCTGAATGGCTGAGTTCAGCACAGTACTAAAGTCAAGCATGCTCCAGTTGTCGCCAAAGCTGCCATTGCTGCCACGTCCCACAAAGCTCAGGCTGCCGTTGGCATCGCTGCGCAGGGCAAAATCCTGATTATTGTCATCACTATCAAAGAAAGTGGTGAGACTGCCATCAGCACTGATTAACGTGCGTAAGTCGCCGCTGGTGCTGCTGCCGTCGTTACGCGTGACTCTGAAGCTGCCAAAGCCACTGCCTTCACCCTGGGCACTGGTAAAGCGATCTTCGAAAACTTCGAGTTTATCGCCATTGCTCAGAGTCGTCATAACCGAGGTCATCACTTCGGCTGAGCCATCAGCCTGAAAAGCACTCTGACGTGAGCCAGTTCGGGTAAAGCCGGTGCCGGTTTCGTTCAGCACGGCATTAGCCCCAACGCGCGCATTGCCTTGCTGCTGGCTGGCATAGCTGATGCTGCGATCCGTGCCGTTGCCAACAAAGCGAGTCATAAAGCTACTGGTAACAGAGCCATCTGCATTGGTACGGCTACCCAGCTCGCTGCCGGTGGTTTCGAAGTTACGGTTGCGCAGACGAACCAGGCTATTCGCGTCGATTTTAGTAGCGGCCATCGCACTGGACTGGCTGCTGTTATTTAGCATGCTCTGTAGATCCGCATTGGCATTCAGACGGCTGGTAATGTTAGAAGCCAGTCGAGAATCATCTACATTGGCATTGCCCTGGCTGTCAAAGCTGACGCTACCGTTAGACGCAAAGCGGCTGCGGTTCTGTTCGAGACTACTATAGCGATTAAAGGCATCCAGCATGGCATTCGCGTTTAAGTTAGTGCCCAGGTTGAGCATGCTGTTGGAAGAACCCGTACCGCTATTGCTGGTGCTACCGTTAGCATTAACATTGGTGTCAACGCCGACTGAACCGCCGAGTGAACCGCTGCCAGAGCCGCTATTTGTGCCGGTAGCAGAACCAGTGGTGCTACCACTTGCATTAGCGCCGACACCAACACCGACTGAGCCGCTGCCAGAACCTGTTGAAGAGCTATTCGAAGACCCACTGGCGTCAACATTGGCACCCACGCCGACACCCAGGCTACCCGAGCCACTGCTGGTGCCGTTTGAAGAACCGCTGGTGCTGCCGCCGACATTAGCACCCACGCCAACGCCGACTGAGCCGCCACCAGAACCTGTTGAAGAGCCACTAGATGAGCTTCCGCTACCGCTGGCGCTGGCATCTACACCGACACCGACTGAACCGCTAGTCGATCCAGTCGAAGAAGTGCTAGAAGATCCGCCGCTGGTGCTGCCGGAACCGCTGGCGCCAACGCCAATGCTGATTGAACCGCTACCGGAGCCGCTGCCACCATCAAGTAATTTTGTTTTGAATTGACCAGAGCTTGCCAGACGGCTGGTGTCGCTAAAGCTGGCATCTGCATCATGATAGCTGGCGAGTGCGGCCTGGGCTTCGAGGCTCAAACCACTCTGGGCGCCAGACTGCTGAGGAGTGGTTGAAGACATCGGCGTAGTGTTGGGACCACAGGCCGTAAGCGTGGTCAGACTGAGGCAAAGGCTAAGTGCAAAAGATAGAGATTTAACCGTGGAAGTCATGTGAGTCTCCTAAAATTTTAGCGTGCTAATGTGATGGCGTGAGCGAGCATAAAACCCTGATTTAGGATTATTTCAGTGTTTTTTAGCTGCCCTGCGCTTATGTAAATCATTCTGGAGCCAGTTTTAAAAATAAACAAGGGAGGAACTTGTAAAATCTATTATCTAAAAGGCTCACAAACCAGTCTAAATCAGCTTTTTACCCCTCAGATAAATGATAAATAAAAAGGCTATAAAAAGTATTTTACATCGTCTAAATCAAGACTTTTTTATTTAAACTATAGGTTGAAGAATCTGTCATAGAGGTATTTTCAGGGCTTTTTAAAATAATCATTTACTTGCCCGCTAATAAAATTCAACAAAAGCAAAGGCTTAACAAAATTTGGTTTCTTACATGCTGATTTGCTTAAAAGAAGTTGGAAATCAATTTTGAGTCTGTAAGGTTTGATTGAATCCAGGCGGTGCTAAAATATCTCACTTAGAAAATGTTTTTGTTCAGTTTGGCTGATTAGGACATTTGGCTTTAATGAAGGCACAGCAAGTTTAGACTCAGATGTTGTGTCGCATAGACACAAAAAAAACACCTATTCAGGAGGCATAGATGCAGGTTGTTGCCCTTAACCACAGGTTTGGTTCTGAGGGTCAGATCTCTTTGCTTGATATCGATTATACGCAGCGTGATAATTCCACTCACTCATCAGAAATAAAGATGTATCAGTAAGCAGATCACAAGGTTCTCAGACACTTCGCACAGACACTTCGCACAAACAGTCCAGGATTTATCATCACATTATCCTGAACTAAGTCTAAAAGCGATTCAACAATAGCGTACCGAGAACCAGCTTTGATCCTTTAATAACTATAAGTAGGCTTAGTTAAGTGCCTGAACAGTCAGTGGTGAATAACCCATCACAGAGGTCTGGCCCATCAGAGCCTGACAACGTGTGACCAAATCAGGTGAGGTAAAAAAGGCAAAACGTCCAATCGCTTGATCAACAGCCTGAATTTTTAAAGCTTCACGGGCATGATACATTTGCCGAGCCCAATCCTGGCGCTCATGATGAAGTTCAGCTAACAGCAAATAACCTTCTGCCAAATAAGGATCTTTGGTCAAGGCTTTTTCGAGCGACAACTGGGCTTGATTCAGACGTGAAGCTGCAAGATGAATATACCCTTCCATAAGATGAGTTTCAGCGAGTTCACGACCATATTTCTGGGCTTCGCTCAGCCAGGCTTCTGCTTGAGGCAGATTGCGTTTTTGCAAAGCAAAATAAGCAGCCCGGTTCGCGGCCATCGGGTTTGAAGGATAACGCCTGAGAATGGTCTGGTTGATATGTTCAGCCGCTAAAAAATGTCCCTGTTGCTTTAATTCACGGACTTGTTCAAGTGGAGCTTCAAACGGCGCTAAACCATTATGGGCAAGCACATTCTGTTTGCCATACCGTGACAGATACAGAAAAAAGGCAATGCGCGGAATATTTTGCCAAAGCGCAGAGCGATAAGAAAGTCCCATTTCTTCTCTGAAGCGCTGATGAAACAGAATGGCCTGTTCAGTATCCATGGCGTCTTTAATTTCAAAGCGAATAATACTCGAGAGGTCATCCTGTAAGTCCAGCTGGTTGGGTGTAATCCCAAAATCCTGATGGTTTTTAAAAATCGGCGTGGTTTTTTGCAGATAAAACACACCCGTGCCAAGCGAGTTAATCACCTGGTGGTTTTTGCGTACAAACTGCACGGTCTCAGCAGCTGTCTCTAGCGTCTCTCCAGGGAAACCAAAAAACAGATAGGCAAAGGTAAAAATATCGGCTTCGTGCAGATTTTTTAAGATTGACTCTGTCAGGGTGTTGTCTGTACCTTTGACCATCTTTTGAGCCAGCTCAGCATTAGCTGATTCTAAGCCCATCAAAATAAACAGACAGCCTGATTCGCGCCATAGCTTAGTGGTTTCTGCGTCGAAACCTTTTTGTAATCTGGCCATGGTGTACCAGCGAATATCCATTTCACGCTCTTTAAGCGCATTGGCCAGTCTACGGCCAAAATTAGGCGACATTGTCTCATCACAAAACTGAAAATGACGAGCTCCGTATTTTTGCTGGAGCGTTTTTAAATCATCGGCAATTTTATCGGGTTTGCGCGAGCGAAAACCGGCAAACTGCATAAAGTGGTCACAAAAGGTACAGTCTTTCCAATAACAGTCACGCGAGCCCAAAATCGGCAGGACTAAATCAGCTGACCAATAATTGGCCAGATCCAGACCATCAAAGTCAGGTGTGCCAATTTCGTTCATCGACAGTGCCGGGCCGTTTTCATTCACTCTGAGCTGCCCGTCAGGCAGGTTATAAATCAGGCCAGGCACTTCTTCAAACGGGATTTCGCCCGCCACAGCTTTGACTAGATTGATTAACGGGACTTCACCTTCTCCTTTGACCGCACTGTGAACCAGATGCTGAAACACAGGATGATGATCGGTTTTTAGACCATCTGCAATTTTAGAGAAAAACGCACCGCCAATCGTCAGATGAATATCGGGCAATCGCTCACGAATTAAACGCGCTAAGGTAAAGGTCGGAATCAGCTGATACTCACGGGCAACCGAAAAGCCCACCAGCTGAGCAGGGTTTTGCTCAAGTTCCGGTAAGACTTTTTCGTTAAAAAAGTCAATAAAGGGATTACTCTGGGTATTGAGAGTGGCCTTGATGACTTCAGCTGAAGACGAATGTCGTTCAGGCATATAAAAGTGGTCCTGAGTCAACCGTGAACCCGGATATAGTAAGTTAAAACATTGATAAACTTTTTCAAGTTCACGCTGGGCTTCAATTAAACGAGCCGGATCGTAAAAAGCATCTGTTTTAAAAACCTGCTTAACCTGCTCAAGATGATCAAGCTGGCCAATCAGATTACGGATAATGGTCTGATGTTCAGATGGTAGCAAATGCGCACGCTCAGCCAAACGACGCTGTAAATAGGCCTGATTAAACGCTTCTTCATAAAAGCGTAAATTCAGATCCCACTGATCCACATGATAGCCATTATCTCTGAGATAACCGCTCAAACTGGGTAAGGACAAATAGGGCATGCTGGGTTCCCAGTAGGGGCTAAAAATTAAGATCGTTCTGGTTGCTGAACTCACAGAACAAACCTGCCTGTTTTGAGGGTGAAGCGGGCGCTTAAAGTGGGTGTTCGCCAGGAAAAATACAGCATGTTGAGCACTCCCTATTTGACTCAAGCTTAACATAAATCCCAAATCAGGTGTCTCGAAAGCAAAACGACCGGAATAACCGGTTTTAACAACTTCTAGCACCCAAATTCGACTAAAAAGCTTCAGCAATACCTCCGCACGATAATCAAGGTTTGTATTAGACTGATAAAAATATCAGGAGGCTTTAACATGCAGGTCATGGATCACGAACCCCAAGCTTGGTATTTGCTCAAATTTGAGCATCAGCTTTTGCTTGATGTTAACTGTAATCACGGCCCTGTCGGCTACAGCGTGCTGATTAGGCTAAACCCGGATGAGCAGGCAGATTACAGCCTGCATGGGCATCACTACTTAAATCAACTCGCTGAACAGGTTCAGAATACAGGGCCAGGACAGACTTATCAGCTTAGAGATGTCTCTACAAAGTATGCTCAAGCCACTCTGGAAGCTATCAAACAATGGCAATCTGAACAAGGAATCAGCTAAAATTTAGACAAGCTTCTGATAAATCATTATTTTAGCCCTTTACAGGCTTAAAAATCTATTTTTAATGAATATCATTCAGCTTTTACAAGAATATTCAGACTGTAAAATTGCTTAGCTAAGCTTAGGGTACTAACCTTGAAAAATCCAAATAAATCATCGCTTAGATTGAGATGCTTTAGCATCCAGAGCCTCAGCGTGAACGCTGTGATTTTGAGTTCGTGGGATAGATCTATATCAGCGCAATAGAGCTTGTCTAGAATCAGCTAATAAAATCAGCCAGAAGGATGCCGATAGATGGAAGCAGAAAACCTGACAGACAAAACCAGGCATCTCGATAGCCCAACCTTTGACGGGCCGGATCAGAGCAGGTATTTAGAACTGAACAAAAATCAAAACTCTGACAAGTCTGACTCGGCAACAAAAGCTACTCAGGCTAAACGCGGAAGCGCCAGAATCAAAGATGCATTTCAAAGACCTTACCCCTGGCTGACCTGGCTCATTTCTGTAAGTTGTGTTGGAATCTGGCTCGGGATTCAAACAGAAGGAAATCTAAACAACTGGGATCAAATGGCGCGATGGGGGTATTACCCTTATCAGGCAGTATTAAACGGTAAATACTGGGGTTTAATCAGCTCAAACTTTTTTCACCAGGACTTTTTTCATCTATTCTTTAATTTGCTCTGGGTTTTGGTACTTGGGAGCAAAATTGAACGAACATCAGGGCAAAAGATTTTTTGTCTGTTAGTGATCAGCAGTGCATTCATCAGCTCCAGCAGCGAAATTTTAGTCAGTAATCAAAGCGGGATTGGGATCTCAGGCATTGTGTATGCCCTGGTGGGATTTGTGCTGATTGCAGGCCAGCATAACCAGGCCTATCGTTATTATCTGGGCCGCAATGATTACATCTGGCTGATTATGTGGCTCTTTGGCTGTCTTATTGCCACACAATCCGGCTTGGTCAATATCGCCAATGCCGCTCATTTTGGGGGCTTTGCCTGGGGAATGTGTTTAGCAGCCGCTTTGGGCCGCAATAAATGGCGCTACCCAGCTCGCTTGGGGCTCACTGTAATGTTAGGCACCTGCTTTTTACCTTTTGTCTGGATGCCCTGGTCCGCTGAATGGCTCTCTTATCAAGGTTTAAAAGCCTATTTGCGTAAAGATCAAGCCCAAGCTAAAGATTACCTCACCCAGGCAGAAGCACTCGATCCTGAATCTGTAGAAACTCACTTAATCCTCGCAAAAATCTATGCGGATCAAAACAAGATTTCACAAGCCATTGAGCAGTATCAGAAAGCCGAATCAATTGATCCCAACTATCTGGCAGAAGCCCAGCTGGCCCAATTACACTTTCAGCAAAATAACTATCCTGAAGCTTTTAAAAGGGCCAGGCAGGCCTTAAACATCAGGCCAGAAGACCCCTTAATGAATCAAATACTTGTGATTATTGAAATGGAGCAAAAAAACTGGCTCGAAGCAAAAGCAAGACTTGAAGTATTGCTTAAAGCCAAACCAGCTGATCTGAACTATCTAAATTTGCTCAGTCAAATCGAAATGGAACTGGGCAATTATAATTTGGCTGAAAAATATTATCAGAAAGTCTTAAATCTCGACAAAGATAATCCAAGCGCATTATTGAGTCAAATCAAATTATTAGGTAAAACCAAGCAGTGGAGCTTAGCAGAGCAAAAAACCCTTTCTGCTCTTAAAAATCATCCTGAAGAACTGTCTTACTCAATTGAGCTAGGTTATATCTACCTTGAGCAAAACCGCATAGATGATGCGATTAAAGTTTATACTCAGGTTCTTAGCCGCCCCAAAATAAACTCTGCCTACCAATCAAATGTCCATTACAACCTGGCCTGCGGGCTAATGCGTTTAAACAAATCAGAGCAAGGCTTAACTCACTTAAAACAGGCTATTGAAATAGATCCGAGTCTTAAAGCAAATGCCAAAACAGAAAAAGATTTCGCAGCCATTCGCCAGCTTCCAGCCTTTAAAAAGTTGATTGAAGCATCAGTAAGCATCAGGTCTGATGCTTACTGATAAAAGCCCTGTCTAAAATTCAGAAAGAGCTTGATTTTTGAGTTAAGCAGACATAGCGCTAAAATTCAGGTTTTTCAACACCAAATTGCTCAGCATATTCTTTATTTAAACGTGGCCAATCAAACTTCATCGCTTCCAGGCCCACAATCCGACCCATTGGCTCGCCACCAAGCAAATGTTCAAGCACATCAAAGCAGATATGCCAGCCAGCAGCACCCATCGAGATATAGCGACGGTCAATATGCTGCCACAGGGTCAGGCGGGTACCAGTGCCCGAAAGCTCAAGCTCCCAGCGCAATTCCTGATCACCCCAATTGTATTCTAGCAGTTTGGGAGCAACGGCCTGAATCACCTTGGTTTGAGTGACGTGTTGCTGAGGAGCGTTAACGGTTGAAACCTTAACGCTGGCGCCAACTTGATCCAGACGGCCTTCAGCGTCAAAAGGCGCCCATTCTTTAAGTTGCTCTGGATCAA
>CAJYHH010001171.1 GCA_913773825.1 Candidatus Sericytochromatia bacterium
GCAATATGCAGTACCGGATTCTGAATGATATTGCGGTCAAATACGATTGTTTTTAAACTAGGGCGATAAAAGCTCTGGCTGTGCAGATACGGGAAGCAGCCACGAGCAACCAGTCCGATTGATCATCAATCGGAAATCAGATCAAAGCAAAGATCCAGAATCAGTTTTTCTGGATCTTTGGACATTCTTGGCCGACTCAGTTCGTTTTTGAGCAAATGCTTATACAGCCGTCTTGGGCGACATGTGCAAATGCACATGTCTGGCATTTAGGCCCATGTTATGCTGCCCCCTATGAAACGTCCGATACAGCTGGGCTTTGTCCTGCTCTGCCTGCTTAGCCAGGGTAATCGCTTCGGTTCCCTGCATCCTTTTTGGGATATGCTGGCCCATTTTAAACTTTTGTTCTGCCTGTTGTTACTAATGGGGCTGGCACTGGTTCATTTACAGCGCAGCCGGATCTTAGTCAGACTTGGCACCCTGGCCTTATTACTGACGCTGGTTGATGTCGTGCCCTGGTATATTAAAGGCTCAACCTGGTCACAGGCTCTGATTCCGCCTTCTCAGGCCCAACCAGTTCCACATGGCCAGACGCGAATCAAGCTGGTATTGGCCAATGTCTTGTTTGGCAACCATGATATTGATCCGCTTTCAAAGCTGATTGAGCGTGAAACTCCAGACTTAGTGGTGTTGCAAGAAGCCAATGCAGAACAGCTGGATCTGATGCAAAAGTTTCATGAGCGTCTGCCTTATCATTTTCGCGCTCGTAATCTGCCTTATGGCTTAGCCGTCTGGAGCCGTTACCCAATTGGTGCCCCCAAATTTATGCTGCTTGGCAGCGGAGAACTCCCAGCTCTGTCGGGCACTCTGCTGATGGGCAACCGTAATCTCGATCTGATTACGACTCATCTGACATCCCCTATTCGCCGACCCGCTGATGAGCGCAATCGCCAGCTTCAGGCTCTGACCGAGCATCTTAAAAAACACCCCGGCACAGATATTATTCTGGGTGATTTTAATGTCTCAATGTGGTCACCCCACTACCGCCGCTTTGAAAGCCAGAGCGGCTTTAAAAACTGCCGTAAAGGTTATGGCGTGTTGCCCACATGGCCGGCTGCTTTACCCGCTGTTGCCCGGATTCCGATTGATCAGTGTTTAGTCGCTCCCGGCTGGCAAGTCCAGGAAGCTCACCTTGGCCCCAATCTGGGCTCAGATCATCTGCCCCTGGTTGTCACTCTCACCGCAGGTTAAAAGCAGCTCCTAGAGCTGTTTATGCCTTAGTGATTTAACCCACCACCCACCACTCACCACCCATAACCAGCCCCAAAGGGGCTCTAACCTCTGGAGTCTTGGCGCTGAATTAGGGATAATAAAAGCAGATACTGCGCAAAGGAGCACGTAATGAGTCAGGCTCAGGTCTACGACCCCGTTAAACAACAACCCCTAATTAGTGTAACGTCCAAAGCCCTTGTAGAAATTCGCCGTCAGCTGGAGCGCCAGGGCAATCCAAACCTTGGCATTCGCTTAGCTGTCAAAGGGGGCGGTTGTTCAGGA
This sequence comes from Candidatus Sericytochromatia bacterium, assembly GCA_913773825.1. Classification (GTDB taxonomy): domain Bacteria; phylum Cyanobacteriota; class Sericytochromatia; order UBA7694; family UBA7694; genus CAJYHH01. The sequence continues at coordinate 1,552 of CAJYHH010001171.1, forward strand.
CTTTCTTATCATATTGATTATGATGAAGCCAAAGAACGCGACCATGTGATCGACCAGCAAGGTGTTAATGTTCTGGTTGACCGCAAAAGCGCGATTTACCTCAAAGGAATGACCGTCGATTTTAGCGATGACCTCAATAGCCGAGGCTTCCGCTTTATTAACCCCAATGCTACAAACACCTGTGGCTGCGGAGAATCATTTTCGGTTTGACCTCCTTTCAGCGGT
>CAJYHH010001172.1 GCA_913773825.1 Candidatus Sericytochromatia bacterium
GTGGAATATATCAGTACGCCGATTGAAGGGGCTGAACAAGGTAAAGTGCTGACCTTTCAGGATGTTTCTGAACGCCGTAGTTTAGAAGCCCAGCTTTTACAGTCGCAAAAAATGGAGGCGATTGGGCGTCTGGCGGGTGGAGTGGCCCATGACTTTAATAATATTTTGACCCTGATTCAGGGCTATGGTGACTTACTTTTTGACAAACTTCAACATCTGCCTGACGAAGCCGCTTTGCTGCAGATTGTGCTAGATGCCGGTGAGCGGGCGGCTAATCTGACTAAACAACTGCTGCTATTTAGTCGCCGTCAGCTGGTTCAGCCTAAGTTAATTCAGCCAAATGCCCAGATTCGCCAGCTTGAACACTTATTACGTCGCTTAATTGGGGAAGATATTCAGCTTCAGACCCAGCTGGATCCCGAAGCCGGATCGATTTTAATTGACCCTGGACATTTTGATCAGGTTGTCATGAATTTGGCGGTTAATGCTCGTGATGCGATGCCTCAGGGTGGTTTATTTGTGCTGCGCACCAGCTGCGTCATGCTGGAGTCATCTTATCTTAGCTGGCATCCTGAAATGTTACCAGGCCACTATGTTTTGCTAACGATTAGCGATACGGGTATGGGCATGGACAAAGAGACGCTCTCACGCATCTTTGAACCCTTTTATACAACTAAACACGAAGGTCAGGGTACAGGCTTGGGGCTGGCGATGGTCTATAGCATTGTGAATCAGAACAACGGCTATGTTCTTGTTTATAGTGAACCCCAAGAAGGTACAGTCTTTAAGCTTTATTTTCCGCTAGCCGGCGGTGACTCAGAGTTGTTAAGTGAGGCAGACACTCCCCGTGATGCCCGGCCAGGTGGCTGTGAGACGATTTTAGTTGTCGAAGATGAGCCGGCTGTCAGACATTTGATTTGTAGTGTCTTACAAGATTCTGGTTATCATGTGATCTCTGCGGTTAACGGCCGTGAAGCTTTAGATCGCTGTGAGCGTGACCCTCTCAGGCTTGATTTGTTGCTGACAGATGTGGTGATGCCTGAGATGAGCGGCGGTGAGCTGGGGCAGGCGTTAAGTCAGCTTTATCCGGGGCTCAACATTCTTTATATGTCAGGCTATACCGAGGATTTATTGTCGCGGCACGGCTTAGCTGAAAATGCCCAACTGCTTGAAAAGCCGTTTACGCCTGGTAATTTACTGGCAAAAGTTCAACAAAGTCTTGCCCCGCTCAAGGGCTAGGCTACTGGATTAAGAGCTGCTGAGCGGGGCAAGGTTTTTAAGCTAAGACAGGCAAATGAGAGCTGATTTAGCCCTGATCGAGCTCTTGAAGTTCACGTTCAAGTTCTTCAACAGGATCGCCCTCTGTTGGTGTAACCTGCGGAGCCGCTGGCTGGGAAGGCTGAGCTCTAGACGTCTCTGGATTGCGCAGTGCGGATAGATCGTCCCAATTGTCGCGGGACGTTAGCCAAAGCAAAGCCAGATTCCATTGTAAGACAACATGAGGCTGAATTCCGAGCTCAGGCCATTCACGCTTGTCTTGTTCTGCTCGTGCCCAAAGCATTCGCTGATACAGATCAAGCTGGTCCAGAATCTGACTGGGACTGCGCATGTTGACCTGGGCATAAAGCTGATCAAACGAGCGGCTTTCGACGCGTTTAATTAAGCTTTTGAGATCTGAAATCTCAGTTGGGAAAGTCGCTTTAGGGGCTAAACCAAGTGCCCAGAACAGAGCATAAGCTGATTCAAACTCCCAGTTTTTATAGCTGATCGCTTCAGCACTGAGATCAGGGTTGCGTAAATACTCCCATTCTTTAGGGCTAATCTCGTGGGTGATGCCCCACTTTTTAAGCAGATTATAGCCTTCGGTCTGAGTCAAAGTGGTGCTGGTTGAGCTTAACACCATGAGTACCAGAGCGCGTTTTAATACATCTTTGCTGTTGCGCAGCACCAGTTCTTCTTCAGCTAATGAGGGGGGATAATTTTTGTAGACAGGGATTTTGCGCTGTATCAACAGGCGTTCACTGCGTTCACGTCGGGCAAGAGCTGACGGAAAATAGGCTAATGCACTGGTGGGATCCACATCGTTAGCTGGCGCTAATAAAACACGTAAACGGGGATCGAGCATTTCGTTGCGATAACGCAGCGTGCCGCGCCAGACCTGAGCAATCGCTGACAATAGCTGAGGCCAGTCCGGATCGTCGGGGTCACTGCTGGTGATATACACAACCTGGCGCAGATAATAATTTTTTTGCTCTAGTTCCAGACCTGGGACAGGGTTTTGTGAGACATTTAGACGTTTGAGCAGGTTAGATAGCGAGACTTTTTCGTTTTGCACCTGTCCGTAATCAGAGACCCGGCGCAATTTAATCAGCTGGGTGCCATAGCGGATTTCTGCTGTTTGCCAGTTAGTGCGCGAGGGCTTGTAGCTGACGCGAGCACCCTGCAGCAATTGGGGAATGATGTCTGGATCAGGAGTCTGGCGCTGGGTCAGATAGAGCTGGCAGCTGTCAACAGGCAGCGGAAAAGCCGCTTTTGATACACGTGGGGCCGCTGGTGCAGCCAGAACAGAAGGAGCAGAGAGACTGCCTGCCAGTAGCAGACTGCCCATCAACACAGAAACGAGCCGTTTCATAAAGCAACTCCAGATGACAAATTTGAGGTATTGACTGTTTATCATGCTGTCAGTTACCTGTCAAACACAGTGCTTTAAAACGACTCGTTCTAAGGAGAGATTAACAAGGCTAAGGGAGCCTGGCCATTAGGCTGAGATATCGGTATCGCGAATTTCGATTTCGGTGCCTTCAGGGGCAATGGCTTTAAAGAGGTATTCGCCTTCAACAGAATAGAGTTCCTGGCCGTTTTTGCATTTAAAAGCTTCATGGCCCTGCTGTTTAAAAAAGCGATAGGTTGCTTCCACATCCGCAACCATAAAGCCCAGATGCACCGGGCCACTGGCGCGGGGCGTCCATTCCTGTAATTGCTCACCTGCTTTAGCGGTTTGCAGTTCAATCCAGAAGTTATCTTGGCGCAGCCAGGAGTTCCAGGCCCGGTCATGAAAGCCAGCGCTTTCTTTTACAACTTCAAAGCCCAGCAGGCGCACATAAAAATCAAGTGAGGCAGCATAATCAGTAGTCTGAATACAAACGTGGTGAATCATAGCAGCGTGTTCCTTTCTTCGCCAGTCTAGCATGAGGCTAAGCGACTCGCGTCGGTTATGGACGGGATTCTTGCTGATACAAACAAAAGGCGCAATCGTTTAAATAAAAAATTCAAAAAACGAGAAAGGTGGCCCTTTAATTAGAGATCAGCTACACGCTCAGACTGATGTTATTCGGGATTTTTGCTGATTTTTAGTGAATAAATCTGTTTAGGCAAAACACATCAAAAGGCTTGGAAATTTTTTAAGCGTGAGCGTATAATTGCAACACAATTTGTTACAGATATCTTATTTAAGCATCTAAAAGACATTGCAGCTATCGCCGTAAGGGAGTTTTCCCATGAGCCATCGCATTAAAAAAATGACCCTTAAAAACCAGGCCCTTAACCGGATTCACCCCGCTCACTGGCATCGGGGCCGGATTCAGCGCCTGCATCTTTATTCTCGCCAATTAGGCGGCCAGGAACGTGCTGTAGATGTTTATCTGCCGCCTGGTTATGACCAGGATCAGCAGCGACGTTATCCGGTGCTGTATATGCACGACGGCAATAATCTTTTTTATCCGCAACTGGCTTTTGGCCAGCATCCCTGGCATGCGGACCAGATGCTGGATCGGCTGATCAATCATGGCTTAATTGAGCCGATGATTTTAGTCGGGGTGCATAACTCTGCTGGCCGTGACTGGGAATATACCTGGACTGAGATGCAATCTCGACGAGGCCGTCAGGGGGGCGGCGGGCATTATTACGCCCACTTTTTAGTCGATGAACTTAAACCGCGCATTGATTGGGACTTCCGGACACTGACGGGGCCTGAGCACACCGGAACCATGGGCTCGTCTTTAGGTGGCCTGATTGCTTATTATCTGGGGCTGTATTTTCCGTTTGTGTTTAGCCGGATCGGCATGATTTCACCCTCGTTTTGGTGGGGCCGAGGCCATGCCTTTACTGAGTTACATAAACTGAGTCCTGAGCTACAGCTCTGGCTGGATATGGGCACGCGTGAAGGCAGTCGGCGTGGCGTTGAGCAGATGCGCCAGCAATTGATCCTGCGGGGTTATCGCGAAGGTGAAAATCTGGGCTTTTTAATTGATCGCGGCGGGCGCCATCATGAACACTGGTGGGGCCAGCGTTTACATCTGCCTTTAATGTTTTTATATGGCCGCAAAGAGTTGATTCGCGTCAGGGCTTAAGTCTAAGCTTTTCCACAGATGTGATTACAGATCATTTCACAAACGAGGTACTGTCAAATGCTGCATCTTTACGCCTGGTCGACTCCTAACGGCTATAAGCCTTTAATCATGCTGCATGAGCTCAAAGCTGAGTTTGAGTTTCATCCGGTGCCGCTTGATGGTTCACAAAAATCACCCGAGTACTTACGGATTAACCCCAATGGTAAAATTCCGGCTCTGCGCGTAGCGGATGAGCAAGCAGATAAAGAGTTTGCAATCTTTGAATCCGGCGCCATTTTGACTTATCTGGCAGAAGTTCATGGCCAGTTTTTACCCACTGATCCAGCTGAAAAATCTCAGGTGCTGGAATGGGTGTTTTTTCAGAACGCCGGTGTCGGGCCGATGTTAGGCCAATACGGCTATTTTAAACGCGCTGACCAAACAAATCCCCAGGCGCTTAAACGTTATGGTGATGAAGCCCGCCGCCTATTGAATGTGCTAGAAACCCGTCTTAAAGAATGTTCTTACCTAGCTGGTGAAGACTACAGTATTGCGGACATTACCACCCATCCCTGGGTCCGCAATCTAAGCTATTTTGATATCGAAACAGGCGAGTATCCAGCGCTTGATGAGTGGATTAATCGTATTGCTAAACGCCCTGCTGTTGTAAAAGCTTACGCCACTGAGTTTTAAAGGCCTGCTGAGTAGGCCTGCTGAGTAGGCCTGCTGAGTAGGCCTGAAGAATGGGCTGAATAATTGACGGAGCTTTTATAAACAAGGCTTTGACCCTGTTTGCCTCAGGGCTTAGGATGGAATAGAGCCTGATTAGGCTCAGAATAAGCTCAGAAGAGTTGAGTCTGACAGCTGGGCTTAAAACGAGGAGGCTAATATGAATTTACGTCGTTATCAGACCATTACCCGTCGTGGGTAAGCTAAATAGAATCAAGTCAGACCAGCTAAAGTCTGTCTGAGCCACTGAGCCAGATCAGGAAAATTTCTGACAGCTCAGTGGCTCTTACTTTTAGCATCTCAAGCTAGTGACGGGTCCAGCGTAGAATCCTGCCCCAATGAGGATTCAGGCTGATTTCAGTCTGGCTGTTGTAAATCTGAAACTGTTCATTGGGATTGAGTAAATCGATCAGCTCGCCATGATGCCAGGGCAGATGAAGCTGAATCTGGGTTCGGCGGGCGCCCAAATGTACGATAATTAATAGCTGTTCGGCTTCACAATGGCGTATAAAGGCTAAGGTCTGACGGGATTCATAAACTAAATGCCAGCCGCCAGTTTGTAAAGCTGGAGAATGCTGATGCAGATTGCCTAAGCGGGTTATTACCGGCATCAGATCAGGATGGGTTTTGGGGTAGTGAAAAGGATGCTGAATCTCCGGACGTAACGGTGCATCGCTCCAGCCTTGTTTGCTGCCTAAGATGCCCCATTCGCTGCCGTAATAAATCGAGGGAATACCCGGTAGAGTAAACAGCAGCAGATAAAGGGGGTAGAGATGGGCGCTGTTTTTGAGTCGACTGGCAATCCGATCTACGTCGTGGTTGTCGATAAAGTTATAGAGCTTTAAACCCTGGTAAACCCCATGGGGGCCAAACTGGCGCTGTAGGCTATGGGCCAGCCGAGTATAATCGCCTGCATTATGAGATTTGTGCAGAGCATCATAGAGCTCATAATTGGTGACTGAGTTGAGTTTGCCTTTTTCAATCCAGCGCCGATAATCCCCATGTACCACTTCTCCCATTAACCAGAAGTCACGTTTATGGCGACGGGCATGGCTTGCCAGGCGGCTGAGAAACTGGAGATTCATACAGTCAGCGGCATCCAGGCGCAGACCGTCGATGTCATAGCGCTCAATCCAGTGAGAGAGCGCGCCGAGGAGATGGTTGCGCACATCAGGCCGGTTAAGATTGAGTTTGACCAGTTCGTGATGCCCTTTCCAGGTCTGGTAGCTGAAGGGATCGCCTAGTCGGCTGCGGCGGTTAAAGTTCAGACGCTGAAACCAGTGGGCATAAGCTGAGTTCTGGCGGTGATGCAGCAGATCGCGAAAGGCCCAGAAGTCACGACCCACATGATTAAAGACCGCATCAAGAATCACGCGAATGCCGTTTTGATGCAAATGATCAACCAGTCGACGCAGGCTCTGCTCGTCGCCAAGTCGTGGATCAACGTGGTAATAGTCACGGGTGTCATAGCCATGGCTGCTGGATAAAAACACAGGCCCGAGGTAGACGGCGTTGATTCCCAGGCTAAGCAGATGGGGAATCCAGTTGTGTAGACGATCCAGACGGTACTGGGGTTCTAAGCTGTCAAGCCGGGCGGGCGCGCCGCAGCAACCGAGCGGGTAAAAATGGTAAAAGCGGGCGTTAGTCGCCCATGAGCGGGTAAACATCTTAAAAAGTGACTAGACCTTTTGCACGATTTGCCCTAAAGATAAACGGACTATAGAGGGTAGCCGACATCTTATTACGCCAGAGTAAATACTTTCAAGACTGTACAAATTGAATTTATGGATTAAAATAAATGAATTAATGCATGTAAATTCCAGGCTGAGGTTAGAGATCATGAGTAAAGATGTTCCGCATACTTTTCAGGGTAGCTGTCACTGCGGAAGCGTAACATTTGAAGTAGACAGTGGGTTTGGCGTGATTGCCTGTCACTGCCAGGACTGCCAGAAAATGCACGGTAACTTTTTTGCCTTACTGCTGATTGAGCCTGAGCAGCTGCGCATGAAGACTGATTCAACCGTAACCTGGTATCGCAGTTCTGAAAAAGTCCAGCGCAGCTTCTGCAGTAAATGTGGCTCACGTTTGTTTAAAAAGCCTGATGACGGTCAAAAAATGATGATTTCAATGGGCTTATTAGGCCCGATCACCGGTTTACAGATTCGCAAACACGTTATGCCAGAATCTAAGCCTGATTGGTACGAGCTTCCCCCAGTTGTAGAAAACTAAAGCTTAGAGTGTATTAGAAGCCAAAAGCCCTAGGATCTGATTCAGATCCTGGGGCTGTTTGCTTTAAGAACTTATAAAGCGTTTGAGAAGCTATTTTGATGTAAAGAACAAAGCGCTAAAACCTGCTGCTCTATTGATTGCAGCTGTACCAGTCACAAAAATGGCTTTCTTAAAACGCGTTGGGGCCAAGGCCAGATTTAATGGCTGCCACTGCCAGACCAGCACCGACGCCAGCGCCTAAAAGTGCACCTGTCAGGCCACCCTGCTTGAGCCCTAATGCCGCGCCGGCCAGAGCGCCGCCGCCGACTACGGCGCCACTAGGTGACAGCATCGGTTCTGAAATGGTCGCCATACCAGCACCCATCACAGCCGCTGTGCTCAAACCACCTAGGGCAGCACCGATCACTGCACCACGGGTACCGCCCAGAGAAGCACCCAGGACGGCCATTTTTTGTGCAGCCAGAACGCTCAGGGTAACAGCTGTGGCACCGGCGGCTCCGGCAAAGAGCTGGCGCTGTGTACTCAGGCTGAGTCGATCGGGACGAGCGGCAGGTGTAGACAATAGGGTGGGTGTTTCTGTCGCCATTCTACCCAAGTGGGAAGATTCACTGATGCGAGTCTGGGCAGAAGTCTGGGGAGTAATGAGCGCCGTGGATTGAAGGGCAAGGGACATGTCATTCACCTAGTAATGGAAGATTTTCCTGATTATGCCAAGAGTTTAAGAGCCTGTCCAACAATAATTGTGAGCAGAAAATGGTCCGGTTTTGTTGTGGCTGACTCAGTCCTGCAAAGAATCCTCAATCGGCCCGGCTGGTTGCTTCTGGTTGGGCTTGTTACAATTGGAGCACAGTTGGAGGCAAAGATTTACCATGAGTTCAATGTCTGAAGAAGAGAAAATTTACCGCAAGGCGCTTGAGGCTTTGTCTAAAACCTACGGGCGCACCTACAAGACCCGCGAGACGATTTTTAGCGAAGGGGACACAGGCAAAGAGGTTTTCTTTATTGTGTCTGGTGCTGTCTGTGTTTATTTAGGACGCGGCGATAATCGTAAAAATCTGCTCAATCTTTGGGCGGGTGATATCTTTGGTGAAATGGCTCTGTTAGACAAACAGCCACGTTCAGCTTCGGTTGAAGCCTCTTTGCAAACGGTTGTGCTGGCCTTTGAGCGTGAAGCTTTTAATCACTTGATTGGCAATTATCCGATTCTGGCACAAAAAGTAATTGAGCTGATGGGCCGACGCATGCGCACCATGGATCAGCAGCACAAAGCTGAAATTGGCTATCGTCAGATCTAAGCTAAAAAACGGCTAAAGTTTTAGACGCTCAGCACAGCGATTTTAAGCGGGGGCTGGCCATCAAAAGACGGAAAGTCGGCTTCGGGTTTGAGCACATCAAGTTCCCGAATTGGGCGCCCAGCTTTACT
>CAJYHH010001173.1 GCA_913773825.1 Candidatus Sericytochromatia bacterium
ACCTTGTTTAACACCAGTGGATCGCCAGGGATTTTCTCATCCCTTATTTCGCGGTTTAATTCAACTCCAACCCTTAGCTGCGCTATTACTGCTCCTGTCATTTACTCAACCACCGGGCCTGCTTGCAGCTTGTCTGGCAATAGGCTGGATACTGTTCACACTGGTTTGTGGCATCGGTGGAATCTTACGTCTATTGCCTCATGGGCTGAGTGATATCGGTGAACTTTGTTTAGACGCTGCTCTACTGTTTTTACCTGTAGGCGGATGTTGGTTAGGAGCATCACGCCTGGGAGTTCCGCTGATGGGTTTTCAAGAACCGCTTGTTTTACTCACCGCCATTCATTTTCATTTTGCTGGCTTTGCGGCTTGTCTCTTAACAGGCCTTAGCGGCAGATTAGTCTTACCTGACAAGCCTTATCTATTTAGCGCAATTGGAGTAATGGCAGGGATTCCGCTTCTGGCAATGGGCATTGGTTTTTTACCAATCTTAGAACTTCTGTCAGCGTTCGTCTTTGCTGCCAGCCTGATCACGCTGGCGGTTTTGTGGTTAGGGCACCTCCCTCAACTCAAACAAGGACGTGTTTTACTCGCGTTTTCAGGCTTGTCCGTCATCGTCTCAATGGCTTATGCTCTGACTTATGCCCTGGCAGAATCTTCAGGGCAGATTTGGGTAAGCATTCCACAAATGGCCAATCGTCATGGTGTGCTTAATGCGTTTGGTTTTGCTTTATTGGGAATCTTAGCATTTTGGCGAATCCAGCCTGCTGCACGCGTTACGCCACCTGGCATTCCTTTTAGTCACTTAGCCAGCCGGGGTTTTGTTGGCCCGGATTTTTTTAAGCGTATACAGGCGATCCCCGAGCAAACAACGCAAGGCCCAACGGGTCTTGTAGACCAGTTTATCAGCTTTCGCCGTCCAGGCTTTGAACCGCTTAAAATCGATCCAAAAATCCGGCACTTTTATGAGCACACTGCTGATTATCAGCTATTTGTCAGTCCCGATTGGCAAACTGGATTTCGCTTAGGAGGCAAAATCTGGCACAAAGTGAGTAAAAAAATAGGCCAGATGTGTTTACCCGTAGCTAGCGAGCAGCGCAACACTCAGATAACCAGTCAAATTTTACCGCTTAAAGCAAGTGTTGACGGACGTCCTGGTGTCAGAGCCTGGGTGCGCACTTATACTCAAACGGGCCAGGCTTGTTATGTAGCAGCCTATGCCCAGCATCAATGGCAAGCTCAGACTTATATGAATATTGCTTTTGCTCTGCCTTTCGGCAATCTCACAAGTGTCCTGAGCCTTAAGAGCGTGACGGTAAAAGGGCATGCCTCTCAAGCACTGCAGCTTAGTTCACTGTTTGTTGATAGGCAATCAGGTGATCAGGGAGTGTATTTAGTCAGCCACAATCAACCTATTCGCTTACCGCTCAACGAGACCATTACAGTCTGGTGTGCGGATATGCCTGGCTTTCATCATCAAAATCAGGAGGCAGATCTTAAAGACGCGCCATTGTTTGCACTTCATGACATGTGGCTATTTGGCATTCACTTTTTAAGACTTCATTATTTTATTTATCCTCTCCAACCCGGTTCAGAACCAGGCTCAAGCAGTCAGAAGCCGTTTTAAAGCTGAGCTAAACAGCTAAAAAAATCTCAGCTGAAGGTGTATGATAGTAGGTGCACGCATGAACACGGAGGTTCAAACATGGCTGGCATTTCAGTTGGAGGCTTGGCCTCAGGTCTTAATACCGACAGCATCATTCAACAGCTGATCTCACTTGAGAGCAGACCGATTACCCTGCTCACCCAGCAGCGCACCAATATTCAGAGTCGCGCTGGTGCTTACAAAGATCTCAACACACGGTTTAGCGGTCTTGAAAATGCAGCTTTTGAGCTGACCAAAATCTCAAATATCGTCGGCCGTAAAGCCAGTTCCAGCGACAGCGAAGCTTTAGTAACCACAGCCAACGGTAACGCCGTCCCCGGCAGTTATGATGTTGAAGTTCTGCGTCTGGCTACCTCGACTAAACTTCGTACCGGCACAGGTGCCGGTCAAGGCAACACCGTGGGTGGAATTGCAGATGCCACTAACTTTTCCAACGAAACGTTCAGCCAGATTAATTCCAATAGCCGCCTGCGTGAAGACCTTAACGAAGGTACTTTTTTTGTTAACGGTCAGCAGATTTTAGTTGCCAGTAGCGACACCCTCGACAATGTATTAACCAAAATTAATGCTGCCGCTCCTGGTGTAACAGGTTCGCTTGTGAGTGATCCCACCAAAGGTGGCTTGGTGCTCCAGCTCAATAGTGCTTCTCCAGTTACCGTCAGTTCAGGTACCAGCAACTTCCTTAACGTCTTTAAGCTTGATACAGCCACTTATAGCGGCGGCAGTCTGACCAGCTCTGATGCAGTAAACACGGTACGTGCTGACCGCAATCTGGATGGCTCAGAAGGGGATACCAATCTGGCTCAGGCTGTGAGTACCGGTACACTTACCATCAACGGCACAGCCATTGAGTACAATGCCGCCAACGATAGCCTGCAGGATATAATTCAGCGCATTAATAACTCTCAATCAGGTGTTCGCGCTGCCTTTAGCGATCTGGGTGG
>CAJYHH010001174.1 GCA_913773825.1 Candidatus Sericytochromatia bacterium
TGATTTAAATACTCGGATTCAGATTTTTGATCACAAAGGTCGAATCTGCTTACCTGGTTTTGAAGGTTTGACCCGTGAAGATGCCCGCGAAAAGGTCTTGGCAGCTCTTAAATGGGAAACCTTTGCTGGAGCCTGGTCAGTGGAAGCCCCTCATTGTGCCCGCTGTGAGTCTTTAGTCATTCCTCGTTATGGTGATCAGCTGTTTGTTAAAATTGAGCCTGCGATTCAGCGGCTTAAAACCCTGATCGAACAGGATGACATTACTTTTTCCCATCCGCTCTGGAAGCAGCGCAGCTTGGAACAGCTGGCTGAAATGGGGATGTGGTGTATTTCACGCCAACATTGGTGGGGCAATGAGCTGCCTGGCAGCCAGCCTGAAGTGCTTTCAACCTGGTTTACGCTGGCCATTTGGTCTTTATATGGGGCCGGTTGGCCGACTAATCCTAAGCCAAATCCAATTGATGAAGTGTTTGTTGACTCAGATCTGTTATTGCGCTGGATTTTACCTTCTCAGCTGGCCAGCCTCACAATTACGGGCCAGCCGGTTTATCGCCATGTTCATGTGCACGGCAATCTGCACGTGATGGAGCGCTCGCTTAAACCCCGTGCAGACATGCCCGATACTGCCCTGGATGAAGAGCGTTTTTTATATCATATGGTGCGCCGCCCGATGCGTTATCGCTTAGGGAACGTCATTGAGCCTGTGACTCTGATTCGTCGTTTTGGTGCTGACGCCCTGCGCTTAGGTTATGCTTTATCGCTTGAAAGCCAGGCCCCCGATATTGTCTTGCTTTCAGAAGATCGTCTGAGACTGGCACGCCGTAGCTTAAATCGATTAGTTGCCAAAGTCACAGGCCTGTTTCAGCTGGTACGCAGCCGGACTCAGACGGGCCCGGCCCGAATTCTGGATCACTGGCAGTTACACGAACAGCAGGATCTGGTTGAGGCCATGAAGCATTGTTATTTAAGCAATGACTTTAGCACAGTAGCTGAAGAACTGATTGCTCGTTGTGATGGCTTAGTGCGCTATATCAACACCGTTGTTGCTCGACGGGATGATGCTGATTTTGGTGCTGCCCGCACAGCTGTGATGCTTAATCTGGAGCAACTTGAGCAGGCGTTTGCCCCTTTATGCCCATTTGTCTTTACCCGTCTTTTAGAGTGGGTGCGTCCTCGTGTCAGTAATGAAGAACCTCGTCCTGATGCTGAACATGCCCATTGTAATTTGCTCGAAGCGGTGCTTGAAGAACCCGAATCGATGGAGCCTTTTGAAGGTGAGATGCTGGCTCAGCTACCGGAACTTGAGCGCTTTTTTGGCAGTGATTGGACAAATGCGACGTTTCCGGGAACCACAGCGATGAGTTAAGATAGAGCATCACCTCTTGAGGATGCAATTGAATGATGAGAGCTGGAGTTGCCCCTGGCCTTGCCACAAGTCTTTGTCTGAGTTTGTTGGCTCTGTTTGCCTGTTCACCTCCCGTCAGTCAGCCGGTGCCTCATCCTTCAGCGTCAAGTCAGGCATCTAACCATTTGGATAGCACGATTCAGACTCCGCTAACGGGGGATGCCTCTTCTCCCGTTCGTGCCGGTTTATCCAGCTCCGCTGGTTCCAGCACAATCCCTGCAAACAGCTCAAATGCTGTGATTACAGAAGATAACGATATTCGCGACAGCCTGATTGCGATCCTCAAGCAAAAATTGCCTGACCTGCAAGAAAACCCGGCTGTCAGCGCGATTGCAAATGAACACGCTCGCCAGCTGGCTGTAGACACCAAAGCGACAGAATTTAAAACGCTGCAGCAGATTTATACACCCGTTGCGCCAGGTGCTTTACAGACGCGTTTATTACAAACGGGCATTTTTCCGACTGATAATCTGGTCAACGCTTATCTTTCAGACGGCAGTCCTGAACAGGTTAAAACGCGCTTTAACCGCCAGATGAACGGTGTGATTGGCCCCGTACCCTTTAGTCATTATGGCATCGGAGTGGCGCGCAAAGGCAATATCTGGATTGTCAGTACGGTTTTGCTGACTCAGATTCTTCAGATTAAAAATTTGCCCATCGTTATTCCTGATACGGGCACGCGCACAATTACGGGCGAAGTCCGGTTAGCCGGTTTTAATTCACCCAGCATTCTTATGACCCGACCCGACGGTAAGGTTCAGAGCGTTCCAGCCCGAATTACAGGCAATTTGTTTAGCTCGGATTTGCCTTTAGATCAAAAAGGACTGTATAGCTTTGAAGTTAATGTCAATGGTCCTTTAGGGCCTTTACCGGGGACTAATTTTGTCTTGGCAGTAGGTGTGCCTTATCCCAGCACGGCTTCAATCAGCGTCCAGTCCGAACAAATTACCAATGTTGCGCAGGCCCGCCAGACTTTGCTAGATCTGGTTAATCGCGATCGCCAGATGATGGGGGCCGGCGTGCTCCAGATAGATGAGTCACTGAACCTGGCGGCCCAGGCGCACTCGGATGACATGGTCAAAAATGGCTTTATTGGTCATAATTCCCCCACGATGGGTACCCCTCAGCAGCAGGCTTTTTTGTTTAATGTGACGGATTTAATCTCGCAGAATCTGGCGGTTAGCCGCACGCTGATTAATTCAGAGCGAGAACTGATGAGCTCACCCGGGCATCGTAAAACCATTATTGAGCCTGGACACACCCATGTCGGCTTTGGCGTTACGCCTAATTCTGATGGTTTTTTGTATATTACTCAGCTGTTTATTCAACGCCGTTTAAGGCTGGAGCCTCTCCCTAAAACCGTGGGTCTCAATCAAAACTTTAATGTCACGGGTACAGCCATGCGAACGGGCTATGCCGCTGCCTTTAGCGGCGAACAGGTTATTGGTGAACCGATTGAAATTTCACAGGGCCAAAACTTTTCTCTCCCCGTTCGTTTAGCCACCAGCGGTAAACAAAGATTGCGAATTGGTTTTGCTGAGCCCTCTAACAACGGAGTGTTTAACTTTGTGTTTTACAATATCTGGGATCTTGAAGTTAAGCCTTAGAGCTGGTTCTGCTTGGCTTTGAGACCGCACTTACAAGCTGATCTGATAAGCTCGTCGGGTATATTCGGACGAATCAGCTATCGAGGGCGTAGAATAGAGAGCGCACCTGCCCCTGGCGGAGTGAGCATCTCTGGGAGGAACATACATGAACTCAGATCAGTTTTCGGACTGTCCGGCCTGTTCTCATCTCTTACACACCACCCAGTATGAAGGCTTTGAAGCCCGCGTCTGCACAACGGGCTGTGGCGGAATCTGGCTCAAAGCTCGCGACATTGAATCACTGGCTGATCAGCCGCGGGTGATTGAAAGAATGCTGGCCGCAACAGACTACGTCATGCCCATGACTCGTCCCCAGACCCGCTGTTGTCCTGAATGTAGCTGTGTGTTAAACGCTTCGCTGATTCGGGGTGAAGTTGACGTTGAAATTGATACCTGCCCAAAATGTTTAGGGATCTGGTTTGATAAAGGCGAAATAGTGACTTTAATCCAGCTGCATCGCCAGGCCAAACAGACGCGCACTCAGCCTAAACATGACCCTTATAACGTTGATGTGTCGCCTTTAGATGAAGTGTCTGATTTTGTGATTATGGTCGACACGCTTGGAACCGCTACTGAACTGACTGTGGATTCTGTGAGTTTTGCGGTTAATCAGGCGCCTGAAGTGCTTGATTTAGCAGTTGGTTTACCTGAAGCGACCCTGGATATCGTGGGCTCTACTGCCAGCGCGATTGCGGATGGTGCCGCAGGGGGCGCTCATATGGCAGTTGAAGCGGTTGAAGTGGTGGGCAGTGCGGCAGAAGGCTTTTTAGATTTATTGGGCGGGCTGGGTGATTTATTTAACTGGTGAAAGC
This sequence comes from Candidatus Sericytochromatia bacterium, assembly GCA_913773825.1. Classification (GTDB taxonomy): domain Bacteria; phylum Cyanobacteriota; class Sericytochromatia; order UBA7694; family UBA7694; genus CAJYHH01. The sequence goes on from CAJYHH010001174.1 coordinate 3,864, forward strand.
AACCGGCTTCAGCAAGCGATTAACCGTCATATTCAAGCTGCAGGGCAGCTCTGCTCAAGGCCTGTTAAACTGATTGTCTGTGGAGTATTTAACGCATGAAAAAACAAGCTCAGCCTCCCCTGAGTGAGGCCGAATTTAATCAGGGGCTCGCGGCTTCCTGGCAAATTGGCGCGGGCCAGTTATATCTGGCCGGAACGGATTTACCAGCAGTTCACGCCCTCCCAGATTCCTGGCGTGAACTGCTGGCATCTGGAGAAACCAGTCATCTCAAACAGCATTTACCCTTAATCTGGCAGGCGGTTCGTCGGGATTTATCCGTCAGTCTGGAGCCCTGGTTAACAGCTGTTAACAGTGTAGCGCTGTTTATACCTGAAAACGGTAAGCCGCATCTGCTCTATGGCTTGCGGCCGCACGGCACACCTGAACTCTGGTGGGGGCTGCCACCGCAAAACCCAAATGCCCTGCCTGAATCCCTTCAGGCTTATTGGCCGCAGCTACCGGCAGATATTCAGCGCTGGTACGGCATTCATTCCAGCTTTCAGAATCGCTACGGCCCTTTTCCGTTTTTCGAAAACCCAGATAACTGGCAATGGCTGAGTGAATTAGTCGGCGAGCATCCCGACAGCTGGGCAAAAGTTGAGCTTAATCCAGAAAAAGTGCTGATTCTGGGCACCAGCCGCGGCTTTTATTTTGGGCTTTGGATGAGTGACCCAGACAGTGAAGCGGCTAACAAAAGCGCTTTAGGCGTGCTTTGGGACAGTGAGCACGATAAAGTAGAATTTCTGGACCGGCCCTTATTTGATTTAGATGAAAAACATCTGGCAGAAATTTTTGAAGATCTGACCTGAGTCGGTCTGAATAAGCCCTTTTGTTAGTGGGCCGGCATCATCTGACGGTGCCGGCTAAAACAAGTCATCATCTAAGTTTTTCTAAGTTAGAAAATTAATTTAGAAAAAATTTTGGTTTTTTTGATTCAGGGGGCTTGCAATTTCATAAGCAGTTTGTTTATTATAAATATCAACGACACGAAAGAAAACTAAAGAAAGGTAATGGAAATGAATCAAGCAATCAATTCATTAATGTCCACCATGCGGATAAAACGAAATTGGCGTGCGGAATTGGCCCCAAGTAAGGCCAGAACCCTTCCATTGCCTGGTTACCGGCAGCGATAAGTTGAAAAACTTCTCCGGTCATCCAGGAAAAGCGGATGACCCGGAGACACCGTGCTTGTAAAGCACACCCAGCCCTGTCAAGGCTGAGTCACGGGTAAACCCCCGTTGTCTCCGCTCGGCAGGGCTAAAGTTGTTTAAGTGCTTTTATCTAGTGCTGACGCCCACTTTAGCCTCCAAATGCTTCTAAGTGCTGTCGCTTTGTGGCAGTGTTCAGGGAGGTGTGGCGGAACGGTAACGCACTCGGCTGCTAACCGAGGGTCGCGCAAGTGACATGTACTTTGCTTCGCAACCCGTGCTGCGCACTTCGAATCCTATCACCTCCGCCTTTTAGAGGCAAATTCGAGAATTGATAAACAAGGGATTAGTTTGTATATTTATCCAAACTGACTCTTTAATTGTGATGCCGAATTTACTCTGGCTGGTAGCCGGTAGCTGGTGGCTTAAATGCCACGAGCCACCAGCTACTGGCCACCAGCGCCAGGCTCCGCCTGGCACATTCCGGTATAGCTCAGCTGGTAGAGCAGCGGTTTTTTAAACCGAAGGTCGCAGGATCGTTCCCTGCTGCCGGAACTGGTCTAGCGGCAGCGGCTCGTAGCCGACAGTTTATGAGGCTGTCGGCCACAAGCCGCCCGCCGCAGGCCTAAATGGGAATGTAGCTCAATGGATGGAGTTCTGGTATGCGATGCCAGAGGTTGCAGGTTGCTTCGCAATCCGCACTACGTGCTTCGAGTCCTGCCATTCCCACTGAGTGGGCGCAAGCTCACGCTAGTAGCTTATTGCTGGTTGCTGATGGCCATTTAAAACCATCAGCAATCAACAACGAGCAACTTGTTTTCTTCCGAGGAAGCTCAGTAGGTTGAGCAGCCGACTGTTAATCGGATGGTCGTGGGTTGCTTCGCAATCCGCGAAAACGCTTCGAACCCCACTCTCGGAGCTGAAGGTTTGTTTCTGATCGTGAGTTGAACGGGCGGTTTATCGCTACGAGCAACGAGCCACCAGCGACCAGCCATCACATGTACCTTGAAAATTAAATAGCAAAATAAAAACAAAAAAATGCGGATGTAGCCGAGAGGCTCAGGCGACTGGCTGCAACCCAGTAGACAGTGGTTCAAATCCACTCATCCGCTTTTAGCCAACAGAAGTAATCCAACATCTCACTTAAGCTTCTGTCTGGCCTTTCGGGAGTGTCGTCTAACGGCAAGACAATAGTCTCCAAAACTATTTATTCAGGTTGCTTCGCAATCCGGACTAAGCCTACGAATCCTGGCGCTCTCGCCTTATGGCTGGTGGCTAGTGGCCGGTAGCTGGTGGAAAAAACATCAGCTACTAGCGACTTGCGATCAGCCTCCCGGGGCCTTCGTTCAATGGTAGGACATTGCTTTTGCACGGCGAAGATAAGGTTTGCTACGCAATCCGCGTTAACACGCTTCGATTCCCTTAGGCTCCATGCGAGTAAAGCTCGCTGTTATGCATTTTGGTTATGGGTTAAGAAGACTAACTTTTCTTAACTCACCACCCAAAACCCATAACTCACTACGCCAGGCTTTGCCTGGCTCCCTCCGGGGTAGCTCAGTGGTAGAGCATCCGGCTCATAATCGGATGGTCGAGGGTTGCTTCGCAATCCGCACGATGTGCTACGAATCCCTCTCCCGGGACTACTTCTCCAGGTCGGCGTGTACGGAAACCATTAGATGTCTCCGTACACGCCCGGGCATCTTGGGCAGATCAATCATTTCAAAATGAAAAGGGAACGTAGCTCAATGGATAGAGCATCAGCGTCCGAAGCTGACAAATGCGGGTTGCTACGCAATCCGCACTACGTGCTTCAACTCCTGTCGTTCCCATTCAGGCTTGGGAACGTCGCCTAAAGGATAAGGCAGCTGTCTTCTAAACAGCTTTATGCAATTCGCTGCGCGATCCGCCTTTCAGGCTACAAAACTTACCGTTCTCACTCAGTCATCAGGTGCAGCGAGTGTCTTGGTATTTAAACCCATAACTCTACAGAACCTATGGTTCTGCATAAGTGCCTTGTACGCATCGCCTACGGCTCTGCTACAAACACTTAACCCACCACCCACCACGCCCAGCTTCGCTGGGCTCCCTTCCGGTGTAGCTCAGTTGGTTAGAGCAGCCGCCTCTTAAGCGGATGGTCGCAGGTTCAAATCCTGCTACCGGAACTGGTTTGCATGATCGAAACACGCATCGACGTTCCTGTGTTTCAGTCGAAAATGCAAAACCTTCCCACTGCTTTCAGCCTTAGGGATCTCCCTAAAGCTGAAAGCAGCAGGATTTTTTTTAATCATTTTCTGTCCTAATTTCTGCTCTGAGTAAAAAGTTTAAATCATCTACAAACCAAAAATTTCTTCCTGATTTAAACCCACCACTCACCACCCACCACCCAAAACTAAAAGAGAGGTACCGACCCGTGAAGCTGAACAAGCTGCTTGGAATCACTGACCGCCTGCGTAATCGCACGGATGCCGTTGGCAACCACGAAAACGCCCTGGCGTTTAAGGCGAGTCCACAGCTTGAGCTCTACCAGAGAGCCTGCACTTGTCTGATCGAAGATCGCTTTTATACCCGTGCGGCTCAGCAACTGGCTGATCTGCGCGCGGCGATTCATCAGTGTGATCGCAGCTACGTGCTCAAGCTGGCCAACTACGCCCGAAATGAAATGAACCTTCGCACCCTGCCGATGATCCTGCTGGCTGAAGCCTCAGTGATGCATGCGGGTGCCAGCAATGAAACCAAAACGGATGTGCGTGACTATGTCAGCAAAGTTGTCCGTCGTGCGGATGAACCTGGTGAGCTGCTTGGCTACTGGATTAATCAGATTGGTCAAGGCACCAAAGCAAAGCTGCCAAATGCTTTGAAAAAAGGTTTGTCAGATACACTCAAGCGTTTTGACGAATACCAGCTCGCTAAATATAACCGCAAAGGTAATGTGCGTCTCAAAGACGTGATTAAACTGGTTCACGCTAAACCGGACACCCCTGAACGGGCCTGGTTGTACCAGCGTGTGCTAACCGATCAGCTGGCCACACCTGAAACTTGGGAAGTGGTGATTTCAGCTCAAGGCGCAAGTGCCGACAGCTGGAATGCGATTGCACCCAAAATGGGTATTATGGCGCTGGTACGGAATCTGCGTAACTTTGAACAGCACAATGCTCAGCAGGCGATTGAACATGCTATCGCAGTGCTCACGGACCCTGTAAGAGTTCGTGAAAGCAAGCTCTTACCTTTTCGCTGGTTGGCGGCTGAACGTGAAGTCAGCTCCAGTCGGCTGAAAGATGCCTTGCGTGAAGCCTTAAATCTGTCATTGGACAATGTACCGGTCTGGCAAGGCCGCACAGCGATTTTTGTAGACCTCAGTGGCTCAATGAGCAGCCCGATGTCTCATAAAAGTCAGCTGATGTTTGTTGATGTGGCCAGTTTAATGGGAGCGATGGCAACTCAGCTGTCTGCGGGAGATTATCTGGTAGGTGGCTTTGGTGCAAGTTATGCCGATGTGCCGGTCTCACGCCGTGATAGCGTCCTGACCAATGCTGAAAAAATTCGGCATACGGCTGTAGGTCATAGCACCAATGCCTGGCTGACGATTGAGTCGCTGCGCAAACGCGGAAAGGTCTTTGATCGGGTGCTGATTTTCAGCGATATGCAGTGTTATAACAGCACGGGGGGGCAGCAGTCACTGGCAGAACAGTGGATTCGCTATCGTCAAGAAGTGAATCCCAAAGCGCTGCTGTATTCTGTGGACCTGGCCGGATATGGGACGCTGCAGTTTCCTGAAAGTAGCCCGACAGATCACGGAGTGGTGCAGCTGGCCGGCTGGTCTGAGCGTGTGCTGGATCTGATCGGTGCTTACGAAAACCGCCAAACGGCAATTGAGCTGATTGGCAGCCAATATTGATTTAAAAACCAGCAACAGAACCAAAATTCTGTTGCTGGTCTGGACAGCAGTGTTGTTAAGCGTTACTTCGCTTAGGAATCATTAGGTCGCAGGTTCGAGTCCTGCCTTTCTGATCTCGTCAGAAAGTAGCTCAGTGGGTAGAGCAAATGACAAGAATGATGCGGTTAACAGAGTTTCTCTGTCTGGTTATTACACGGCCGGCAAGGTGCCGGCAGTCAGACACTGTGGCAGCGGCGAAGAAGTTTGTTACTTCGTCTATTAAACGGATGCCACCCAGGTGGAGGCACACCAAACTTCAGCTTTTCCCTGCCACAGCTATCTGACTCACTCTCAAGGTCAACTAAACAGCTATTTTTTAAGTCATTGAACAGGTTATGCTGGCTGAATCATCTTGGCCTGGTGATTGGGCTAAGCCCGCAAGAAATTAACTGTCAAAAAGTGACGCTTAAAGGTCTGTTTACTCAGAATCAGGAGCAATGTGCTGAAGGTGATGGCATCAAATGTGAAGATACCCATTATGTTTTGCGCGTCTCTCGCTTTAAGTGTTTAACGTAATCTGGTGTTAATTAAGTCCTGTTGCCTTTGAACCCACCACCCACCATTCTCAAATAAAGCTTTTAGACTTTCGCGCATCAGATCAGGATCATCGGTATCCTGGGCATACAGCAGCAAAGCTAAGCTGTGAAAGAGCGCGCGAAAACGAGCGAGTTGTAGAGTTAGAGGATCAACAGCGCCATATTCCTCCCAAAATAAAGCATGAGCTTCAGGTGGAAGCACCGTATAGACAACGCTGAGATCGGTTGCGGGGTCCCCCAGATGAGCATCACCCCAATCGATCACGCCCGTTAAGTGCTGATTTAAATCAACAACCAGATGACGGATATATAAATCACCGTGTACTAAACAGACCGGGCGATCAGCTGGTGTTTTAGCGGAGAGAGATTCTAAAAAATCATAAAAGGGCTTAGGGTTATGGATGAGACCTAGTTCTGTAGCGGTTTTTAACCGTTCTAGGGTTTGTGGTGAACGGACTTCAATATCCACTTTTTGCATCAGATCAGCGGGAGCACCAAGCTGTTTGAAGCGTTTAATCTCAAGTTGATGCAGGGTTTTTAAAAACTGCCCGAGCAGTGGAGCTAAACGGATTCTGGCAGCTGTGTCGAGATTTGCCTGACAGGCTGTCTGGCCTGGCACCAGTGTATAACCTGCAAACGGCCACTTAAAATCTGGACTTGCTTGTCCTGCATAAAGCGGGCGCGGAATGTTTAAAGGCAGCAAAGGAGCCAAGCTGTCGAGCAGCTTCCATTCTGTTTGCATCAAGTCTAAAGCCATTTTACGTCTTGGAAAACGAAACACCAGCTCCTGATCTGCTGTTTCCACCGAATAGACCGTGTTGTCCCAGCCCACACCTAACAAACTGATATTGATTGGGTTTAAGGCCGGAAACTGCTGTTTAATCAGCTCAGCAGCCAACTCAGGGCTCATTTCAATTTCTGCCAGCCAAGGCTTCGTCTGGTTGATAACAGGCTGTTCAGTCATCAGAATTTAAGGCAAGCGCCTGACGTTTGACTAATGCTTCTTGTAGAGCCTGGTCAATAAACTGCTCAAACGAGGGTAAAAAGCTCGTATAGTCAAAGATCTGGCGCTGTTTGGCGCGTATTTCATAGCGATAGCGATTTTTAAGCTCTGGATTTTGTGCCAGGCTGACCGCTAATTCTGCGTAGTGTTCTGGGTTTGTTGCAATGCTCTCAGTCAACCCCAGCTGTTGATAAAGCGCTGAGACATAGCGGCTGCGAGCTTGTTGACCGGGGCAGGTAATAATCGGCGTGCCTAAACAGATCAAAGGCCAGGCTGCCTGGGTGAGTCCAAACTGGTAGGGATCGAGAATCACATCTGCTGCATGGGCCACGCTGAGAAAAGCCAGTCGGTCAAGTTTGCCGAGGATGCCCAGTTGAGATAAATGTTGGGGCCAGCGAGCCTGAAACAGCTTGATAAATTGTTGATCTAAAACAGGCTGAGTAGAGCGTGGTAACAGAAGGGTTCCCTGTGGATCACGAATCAGAATTTCAGCGATTAAATCAATAAAATCTGGATGGAGACTGCCGCAAGTTACCGGGCAAAAATAAAACCGTTTGTCAGCAGGCAGATTAAACCGCTCACGTTCAATAAAGCGATCAGGCAGACCTGAGCTGCGAATCGGCATGCCGGCAAGTCGAATTAATTTTTCAGAATAATCAGCCTGAGCTTGTTCAGACTCCAGCCAGTCATAGCTCAGATAATAATCAATGGCTGGATGGCCCGTGCTGACGGGGTAAGTGGGCAAAACGGCCTGGACTGGTGCCATTCGAGCACTTGCTAACATCAGGTTTGTGCCGCTATGGGGGCCTAGATCGAGAAAAATGAGTAGAGCGGGTGCAATGGCGGCAATTTGTTCGTGAAGGATCATGGCCTGATCAGGAATTTCAATGACCCGCATCCATTCTTCTTCTCGTAGTCGAGCCGGGATCGGTCCAGTTGAAAAAACCGTCACGGCACGCTTACGACTTAAAGCAATGATTGAGTCTAAAAAAGGCTCGGCGTCTAAGCGATGAAAGCCCCCAACAAAGACAATCCTCTGATTGTCCTGATGGGTCGGCGGAATCTGAGGCCAATCAACGTTCAGCGACTGAGCCGCTTGCTGAAGGGTGCCAAGGGCTGTCTGAGTCGCTAAACGCCAGAGGCTGCGATAGATATACCACTCTCCAATTTCGTCGTAGTAAATCTTGCCTGGTAGGCTGAGTGTGTCAAAGGCTGATTCGGGTAAAGGAGCCAGTTCTTGAGTAAACGGTAAAAGCGGTTGGTAGCTGCGGGCTTGAGTCGCAAATAAGTGTGAATTGAGCTGCTGAGCCGCTTTTAGCAAGGTTGTTTGTGCCGCCTGGGAATCACCGGAGCTATCGTACAACGAAACTAACTGACGATAACACTTAGCGGCCAGGGTATCTTGACGTTTATAGAGCTCTAAAAATTGAGTCAGAGCCTTTATCGCTATCTCAGGCTCACCCTGACGCGTTGCACAATCTGCCCGATACAGGTAGAGTTTGGGTTCTGAAGGATTGAGTTTGATGCCAATATCCAGCACCTGCCGCGCATCTGGAAGTTTGTTGTCACATAAATAAGCGTGACCAATTGCGGTCATGACTTCAGCATGAGCCTGGGGATTACGTTCAGTCCATTCGAGCAGGCGGTGATAATAGCGGGAAGCTTTGGGATAAGCATAACGATGATGATGATAAGCCGCAGCTTCCCATAACTGTTCTAAACTCCAGTCTGGCGTATCCAGACTGCGTTCAAGTAAATAATGAGGAGGCTCCTGGCCACCCCAACGCGATATACATTCAAGTACCTTGTCAGGCAGATAAAGCGCTTCGAGGTGGGCGAAGGTCTGCATATGAGCACTCCGATGACAGAAAATCACAGGCATGCTAACACAAACAGGCCTTGGGTTGTGAACAGTAAGGCTTTGCGTTTAACGCTTAATCAACGACTAAGCGCTGAAAGACTTCAATATGTTCACCCACATCCGTGAGAGCTGTCCCAAAGGAAGACAAACGGGATTCTGGCACGGTAATGGCTCGAAAGCGCGCTAGCGCTTCAGCAGATAAATCATATCGTTTACGCGAAATCTGGCTGTCATGAGCCTGAACCCCACGCATTTTATGATCTAAATCATGCGCGTTAAATTCAATTACTGTATTAAAATCATCGCGTTCAAACAAATACCAGGGGCCTTCATAACACCAGAGTTCTGCCCGTTGGCCCTGAGGCTGGTACTCACGCAAAGCTTCCTGAATAATTAAAGCCGACGCCCGATGGCAGGGATGACGATCTTGAGGTGAAGTTGAGAGCACAATCTGGGGTTGGATTTTTTCTAGCAGTGCCACGGTTTTAAGCACGTCCTGGCGACCCGGCATATAGGCATGATCATAAAAAGGCAGATTTAAAGGGGTAAAATCCCCGGCAAAGACTTCTGCTTCCTGGCGGCCTTCATTTATACGCAGCTCAATTCGCGATTCTTTTGTTGAATCCGGAATATCCGCACGATGGCCAGAACTCATCGAGACAAAATGGATCTGACAGCCCTGACGCCTCAGTCGGGCCAAGGTTCCGCCACAGCCAATTGAGGCGTCATCGGGATGAGGGGCTGCAACCATGGCGGTTTGAATCTGTGCCGGTAAGGTTTGTTCATCGGTCCAGACTTCTAAGGGCAGTGCTTTAAAGCGAGCTAAGGGCCATTGAATCGCAGAGGCGGCCTCACGATCCACAATTAACGTGACATCCGGATGATAACGCAGCACAGAAGCCGGACAGTCTTCGCTGACGGGATCCTGAAGCATTTGTCTAACGGCCTCCGCTTTGCCGGCCCCAGCTGCCAGTAATAAAATCTGGCGGGCTTGTAAAATCGAGCGTGGCCCCATTGTCATCGCGGCGGCTGGAGTCTCACCATTGGCAAAATAGCGGGCATTGGCCTGGCGTGTGGAGTCAGATAATTGAGCAATATGGGTGCCTAGTTCAAAAGCTGTACCGGGTTCATTAAAGGCAATATGACCATTGGCGCCAATGCCTAAAATCTGAAGATCAATTCCGCCAAAGCCGTTGATTTCAGCTTCATATTGTTTACAGGCGGCCTCTGGCATTTTGCTATCTGCCGGGACAAAATGTCGGGCAGCCAGATCGATACCGAGAGGTTCAAGCAAATTTGTGCGCAAATAACTAGCCATGGATTCTGGGTTGTCAGGGCTTAAACCTAAATATTCATCCAGATGAAAACAATGGACGCCACTGAGATCAATCCCCAGGCTGCGATACGTCGCCACCAGCTCACGGTAGAGCCCGGAGGGCGTATGGCCCGTTGCCAGCCCTAATACAAAATCAGGTTTTTCTAATAATTGATTCAGAATCAAAATGGCAGCAGTATGGCTCAGCTCGTCATAACTGGAAGTCTGGATAATGCGCATGCTCGGATACCTCCAAGGAGAAGTATAAGAGGGAGTATGGGGTAGATAGTAGGGTGTCGTTTTGAAAATGCGGGAATCTTCCGCTTTTCACCAACTACTTCTTGACTTTAATCCGCAGTTTGGCAGAAACGCCATAATGGTCAGAAAGCACCACGCCATCAACCGGCTGCTGGTGGGTAATGTTAGATTCCAGAGGCGTGACTTCAACACCCGTTTTTTGCAGAGCAAAGATATAATCAATGCGCTTGGGGGTGCCTTCGCCGCCGGTCATGGGATTGTCTGGCGTCAGAGTATAACCAGGTTTGTCAGGGTTGAGTTTGCTGAAAATATCGGTTAAGGGCATCCGCTTCATTAAATCAGCGTATTCAGCCTGATCTGGCACAGCGCTAAAGTCACCGGCAATGATGACCGGATTTTTGCTGGCATTGCGCAGAATAAACTCCTGCAGCACACGATTGTTTTCGTTGATGCGGATTTGTTTGGCTTTGGCCGTATCGTCTTCTTGGTAATGAGTGGTGTAGACATCAACAGGACCAATTTTAGGATGTTCAACCTGAACCATCAGAATACCTTTATTGGCCAGACAATTGGCGCCCGCACAGCTGTTAAAGGTGGTTGAAGCGGTTTTGCTGATTGGGTATTTAGATAAAATGTACAGACCGCTGTTGGTTTTAAGCAGGCTGCCGTTATCAAGCCGGAAGTGATGAGGAAAGCCGCTGCTTTGTTTTAAAATTTCGATGTCATCAGAGTAAGCTTCCTGCAGGGCGACAACATCATAGGCATTTAAAGTTGCGCCTAAACGTTCAAAACGCTCTTTGCGTTTAGTGCCCAACAAGCTGGGTAAACCCCAGACATTGTAGCTCAGCAGGTTTAAATCATCGCTGACGCCAGAGAAAACCTGAGCCGGAATCGGAGCGGGAGCTTTATCTACAGGGCTGGCAGAGGGTTTTGGAGTAGGCGTTGCGCTTGGCGTTGGGCCATAAGCTGATGAACCATCCGTGTAAGTGCTATTACCAGCATAG